>JBFLZA010000599.1:0-5683 GCA_040756535.1 Cyanobacteriota bacterium | reverse complement strand
AAAATTGAAACCCATTGGTCTAACAAAGACTGTCGTTGCTGATGGGGCAATTGTCTCCTTAGTACTCGCTGAACTCCAGTCCTTAGAAGTTGATGGTCGCTTAAAAAGAAAGCTACGTGTGGCAATCGCCCCTCCAGCCATGCCTATTGGGCTGTTGGGACAGGACTTCTTTGAAGGTTACGACATCTCAATTAAAGAAAATATCATCGAACTCCGCCGACGCTGAGCCAGTCTACATATAACATTTCACAGTAGTGATGGATTAGCGCCCAAGGGTTGAAGAAACAAGAAGTTGCCCCCAATAGGAAATAGAACCCCGGCAAAATTATAAAGGTGTTTTGCTGGGGTTATTGTTGCAGTTTAAACGTTTAAAACTTCGCAAAACATTAGCTGATACCTGTTGAGGGGTTTTCGTAATTGTTGATCAGGTCAGTAAAGACTTGATTGAGCTGCCCTGTAGTACAACAATCTGCTCGTGTCAGCATATTGCTTGGAGGAAAGAAGAAGGATTTAAGCGCATTGAGTGAGGCGGTGAGGGAGAATTGGCTGAAATTCGGCAGGCGGATTGCCACCTGCTGATTGCGAACAGAGAGAACTTGAAACCAAGTTGTCATCGTTGCTGGTAATTCTTGACTAAACCGCAGAACCATAGTCTGAGTTGAGAGAGATTGGGCATAGGCGGGAGATAAAAATGGTTGATAGCGGGTGGCGTCTGGTGTAAGTTGTTTAACGAAAGCTAAACTGACGCCTTGAAGCAACTGCCGCAGTGGATCGGCTTCTTCCCCAATCTGCTCTTTGACGAGAGTGCTTTGAGCGAGAGCTTCGTTGAGATTGGAGCGGTCAGTTATACTCAGGTGAGTGCCTCCGATCGCACTGATCAGATACTTGGAACCCCGCAACTGAGCAAAGGGTCGTAGCTGATGGTCTAAAGCAGGAGCGATCGCATCTTCAGTACTCGCCAAAATTACAGTGGGAACCGTCACTTGAGACAATCCCTTATTGCCAAACAAACGCCCCGTCATGGGATTGAGCGCCATCACCTGTACCACTCGCGAATCTCGTAAATTGATGCGATTATCCGACAAATCGGCGGCAGAACACTGAAACCAATCAGCAGGTGACCGTCCGATGGGACTACGATTTTTACAATATTGTCGTAGCTCCTTTAAGTTCAGTTCTCCTCCAGCTAAGGCCAAGGCGGTGTAGCCCCCCAAAGAGTGACCGATGACACTCACTTGCTGAGTATTGAGTTTACCCTGCAACGGGCCGTCCTCTCGATTGAGCCGCTCGAAGCGGTCGAGGATAAAGCTGACATCTTTGGGACGGTCGATAAATTCCGAAGCGCTTAGCAAATCACCAGGACTGCCACCGAGGGAGACACCATTGAGCCAGCTAAAGTTGCTACCAGGATGCTCTATGGAGGCGACGGTCAACCCATAGGAGGCGAGATGACGAGCAAGGTAGGTTAAGAATTTGCGATCGGAACCAAACCCGTGAGAGAGAATGACAAGGGGGCCAGAAGTGCGACGAGACCAGTAGAGGTCAACGGGGATGGTACGGTCTCGTTGTCGGTCTCGCAGAACCAGAGTATCCTCGCGTACATAGTAGCGACCGGGGATAGCTGGATCGAAGCTAGGAGCGAAATTCACTTCGTCAGCAACCGTCAGTTCCTGCTTCAGCATAGGGCCGATCGCAAGGCTCTGCCAGTAGGAAGCGTTAAGCTGGAGAGCAATTCCGATCGCTGACGTGGCATCGACAACTAAACTCTCCTCAGGGTAAGCCTTTAAAAAACCAATGGCACTTAAACCATTGGCTTGCCTTGCTGCTAAAAATAACGCCGCCTTTAATTGGTCTACTCGGCTATTGGGGAGAGCCAAACCAATATTTTCCAGCAAACGTGCACCATCGGAAGAACGGAGTAGGTCATTGAGGAATTTCTCCGTCATGTTAGGGTCAATTTGTAGGTGCTTATTCAGCATTTGCTGCACCTGTGGCGTGAGTACCGCGCGATACGGTTGGAGGGCGGGGGGTAAATTGCCAGTTTTGGCAAACTCTTCTAAGTCAGTAATTGTAACTGATTGCTCAAACGGGCCTAGGCGCAAGGTTAAGCGTTCAGCCGCCCTTGTGGGCGCAGCAACCGCCGAACACAAAACGAAACAGAGCGCACATAAAGCTCCCTGCCCCATTGTTTTGATGGGTTTTTTCCAACGAAATAGTGTCTTGCTGCGAGGAGATACCCTGCCACCAGAGCTATTGAGCTGAAAATTCATAATGAGTAATTTTGCTAAGGATGTGAGTGGAGCTAATAACAATTTTGCTCAATGCGACCCGATAAAAACTCTCCGAGTTTCCCAAGCCTCTTTGCTATACCGATAATATTTCTTGCGAAATCGGGCTAGCCCATCAGGACTGAGTATAACCATATTCCAGAATGGTATTAAATTGAGCGCTCTTTGCCGCGAACGACCCAAACATGGACTTTCAACACCCCCAAAATCGGCAACAAGGTTGGCTGAACTCGCTAGTTCGCCAACAAGGGAAATTCATTCTGGCTCTTCCCGTATCCTGCCTGATTACATCCCTGTTTGCCTTTGGTTGGTTGCAACTCAAGACAGCACAGGCTGAATACCGAGTGCAACACACTCAGCAAGTCCGTTTGGAAGCCAAGCGCTTACTCACGGCTCTTTTGAGTGCCGAAACGGAAGTTCGGGGCTATGAACTGACCCGTCGTCAGGAATTCCTCAACAATTATGAATCAGCGATCGCAGCAATTCCAGTTTCTCTAGAGCAACTGAGGCAACGGGTTAGTGATAACCCCTCACAAGCTCAACAAGTCCAAAAAATTCGAGCGACAGCAACTGCTAAAGTCAGCCTCTTGCAGCGCCATCTCAAGCTGCTCAGTACCCAACCCAACACTCTGAGTGAGCCATCCAAGTTAGTGCCTCTGGTACTTGAAGGCAAGCAGGCGATGGATCGAGCCAGAACCGAAATTGAGGAGTTTCTAGCAGCAGAAGAAAAGCTGCAAATACAGCGGAACCAACAATTAAGGCAACAGCGCTACATAACTTGGCTAGTCATTGCTCTGTCTGCTGGATTCGGCATGGGAGGTTCGTGGTTAGCCGCTTACCTCTTGCATCGTCTGGAGCGAAAACTAATTGAACGCGATCGCAATTTCCGGGAAAGTGAAGCTCGATATCGGGCTGTAGTTGAAAACTTTCCCAATGGTGCCGTATTCTTATTAAACTCTGAGTTGCGCTACCTGCTTGCCGATGGTCACATCTTAGCGAGAATCGGTCTATCCAAAGCGCAATTAGAGGGCAAGACGATTTGGGAGGCCCTCTCAGCAGACACTTGTTCTGTACTTGAACCCCTTTATCGCGACGCTCTAGCAGGAAGGGCAAACACTCGTGAAATTCCCTATGCTGACCGGACGTTCCTAGTCCATACCCTTCCACTACAAAACGAGAGAGGTGAAACCTTTGCGGGAATAGCCGTTTCTCAAGATATCACTGAGAGTAAGCACACAGAGGAACAACTTTATCGAGTGAACCGTGCACTCAAGACCCTGAGTGAGTGCAACCAGGCAGTTGTTCGTGCTACAGATGAGCCAACGTTACTACCAGAAATCTGCCGAATTATTGTAGATTTTGGCGGCTACCGTTGTGTTTGGATTGGCTTTGCCGAGCAAGATGAAGCCAAAACCGTGCGTCCGGTTGCTCAAGCCGGATATCAAGACAATTATCTCGAATCCATTCAAATTACTTGGTCTGACACAGAACGAGGCCGTGGTCCTACAGGTACAGCCATTCGTACAGGTCAACCCAGCATTGCTCAAAATATCTTAACCGACCCTAGTTACCTGCCTTGGCGCGAAGCCGCACTGCAACGAGGTTACGCCGCTTCCATTGCCTTACCCTTAATCGTTGAGGGGAATCCCTTAGGGGCGTTGAACATTTATGCGACCCAACCTAATGCATTTAATGACGATGAAGTCAAGTTGCTCACCGAATTAGCCAATGACCTCGCCTATGGCATTAGCGCTTTGCGTACCCAACTAGGACGCCAACGAGCAGAGGTCGCACTGCGCGAGAGCAAGCAGCGCTTGGACGGTATTCTCAATTCCATTGAGGATTTGGTGTGGTCAGTTTGTGCGACTACTTACGAGGTACTCTACCTCAGCCCAGCAACAGAGGAGATTTATAGACGCCCTATCCAAGCATTCTTTGATAACTCTAATTTCTGGTTAGAAGCCGTTCACCCAGATGACTGGGAACAAGTGAGTACTTTTTACCCAAGTACCCTGGAAATAGGCAGCACCCAGATGGAATATCGCATCTTGCGACCCGATGGCGAGGTGCGCTGGCTACTTGACCGGGCGAGTGTTACCTATGATCAGGACGGTACACCTGTCCGAATCGATGGAATTGCTACCGACATCACGGAGCGCAAACAAGCAGAGGAAGCTCTACGAGCAAGTGAAGAACGCTGGCATTTAGCGCTACGGGGCAACAATGATGGTGTTTGGGATTGGAACGTCAGAACCAACGAAGTCTTCTTTTCACCTCGTTGGAAAGAAATGCTGGGATTTGAAGAGGATGAAATTGCTAATCATCTGGATGAATGGTCTAAACGAGTTCATCCTGATGATATTGGCTGGGTAATGCAAGCTGTTCAAGACCATTTGGGCGGGAAAACGCCTTATTACATCACCGAGCATCGCCTCCAGTGTAAAGATGGCAGTTACAAATGGATGCTCGATCGCGGACAGGCCATTTGGGATGAACAGGGCAATGTGGTAAGGATGGTGGGGTCTCAAAAGGATATTAGCGATCGCAAAGCCGCAGAAGCTGCCCTCCAGTACCAGTTAGAATTCGATCAACGGGTTGCTAGTATCTCCACTCGTTTCATCAACTTAGCATCCGCAGAAATTGCCCCAGCGATCGATCAAGCCTTAGCAGAAATCGGAGCGTTTACCCAGGTGGATACCTGCCATCTTTTCCTCTTTTCTGGGGATGGCACGACCTTGAGCATGACCCATGAATGGGTGGCACCGGGAATACAATCTCATATCCAAAACCTGCAAAATGTATCATCAGTTGCCTTTCCCTGGGCATTAACCCAGATCCAACAAGGCGAACTCGTCTACATTTCCAGCTTGGATGATCTGCCAGAAGAAGCAATCCTTGATCGAGCGAACTGGCAAATTTTTAACCTTCAATCCCTGATTGCTATTCCTCTAAACTACCAAGGCACTGTGATCGGTTGGGTTGGCCTTGGCTCCTATACTCAGGAAAAAACCTGGTTGAAAAGCAGCATTAATCTCCTCAGAATTCTCGGTGAGATATTTACCCATGCCCTGCAACGCCAACACTCAGAAGCTACTTTAAGAGCGAGCGAAGAACGCTTCCGCGCCATGTTTGAGAAGAGTCATGCTATCAAGCTGATTATCGATCCTGAATCCGGCGCGATTGTGGATGCTAATCCTGCTGCCTTGAGCTTTTACGGTTACTCCCGCTCAGAACTTTTAACGAAGACAATCGTAGACATCAACACCCTCTCACCTGAACAAATCAAAATCGAAATGAGGCGGGTACAGTCGGAGGAGCGCCATTACTTCCTGTTTCAGCACCGACTCGCTTCAGGGGAAGTTCGGGATGTGGAAGTTTACTCTAGCCCCATAGAG
>JBFLZA010000598.1:0-5684 GCA_040756535.1 Cyanobacteriota bacterium | reverse complement strand
CGCTGTGTCTTATCAAAATCCCCTGCCTAACTACATTAATGGGGAGTGGTGCATCTCCCAGGCGACTGAATTTCTTAACGTGGTGAATCCCGCCACAGCTGACGTATTGACTCAGGTGCCTCTGTCCCCCAAGAGTGAGCTAGAAACTGCTGCTCAAGCTGCGGCTGAGGCTTTCACCCATTGGCGGCGTGTCCCTCCCACCGATCGCGTACAATACCTGTTTAAACTCAAATTCTTACTCGAAGACCATATTGATGAGTTATCCCGCACCATTACCCTGGAATGTGGGAAAACCTTTGCAGAATCAAAAGCCGAGTGGCGCAGGGCGATTGAAAATGTAGAAGTTGCCTGTGGCATTCCCATCTTGATGCAGGGGTACAACTCAGAAGATGTGGCGCGGGGAATTGATGAAATGATGATTCGTCAACCCGTGGGAGTAACGGCAATCATTGCTCCCTTTAATTTCCCTGGCATGATTCCGTTTTGGTTTATGCCTTATGCGATCGCTTGTGGCAATACTTGTATTATCAAGCCCTCGGAAAGAGTCCCATTGACGCTACAAAAGGTCTTTGAATTACTGGAAAAGACGGGATTACCGAAGGGTGTTGTCAATTTAGTCAATGGTGCCAAGGAAGTTGTCGATGCCATCTTAGAACATCCAACCATTCGAGCCATTAGTTTTGTCGGTTCTTCCCCTGTAGCTCAGTATGTTTATAGCAAAGGGGCAGCACATGGCAAACGGGTGCAATGTCAGGGAGGTGCAAAAAATCCCATCATTGTGCTCCCCGATGCAGACATGGACATGACCACCCGAATTGCTGCCGATAGTGCTTTTGGTTGTGCGGGACAGCGTTGTTTAGCGGCGTCTGTGGCGGTTACGGTGGGAGAAGCGCGGCATACCTTTACAGATGCGATCGCTACTGCTGCACAAACACGAGTGGTAGGATTTGGCTTGGATGAGGGAGTGCAAATGGGGCCGGTGATTACCTCTCAAAGTAAAGCGCGGATTGAGGGGTTCATTCAAAAGGGAGCAGATGAAGGGGCGAAGGTATTAGTAGACGGACGAAACCCGAAGGTTTCCGGTTACGAACAGGGGAACTTTATCCGACCGACGATTCTACAAAATGTAGACCCGAATAGTGAAATTGCTCGTACAGAAATTTTTGGGCCAGTGTTAGGGTTGATGCATCTAGAGACGATTGAAGATGCGATCGCATTAGTGAATAGCGGTCAATGGGGCAATATGGCCTGTTTGTTTACGAATAGTGGTGCAGCAGCACGTCAGTTTCGTTACGAAGCTGAAGCGGGGAATATTGGCATCAATATTGGCGTAGCTGCACCGATGGCATTCTTTCCATTTAGTGGATGGAAGGAAAGTTTCTATGGAGATTTACACGGGCAGGGACGAGATGCGGTAGAGTTCTATACACAAACGAAAGTCGTCGTTGAGCGCTGGCCGAAAACTTGGTCGCGGCAGTTTTGAGAAACTGATTGATAAATCCTAAAATTCAGCTATTGCCTTGCTGCCTCAGCAGAAGGCATAAAAAGAATCTATGAATGAATTAGTTTTTCTGCCTGCTCATGAATTGGCTCAAGGTATTCGCGATCGCAATTTTTCTGCCGTTGAAGTTTTAGATTCACATTTATCGCAAATTGTCAAATACAATTCCTCGTTAAATGCGATCGTCACGTTGGATGAAGAACGCGCACGAGAACGGGCAAAGGAAGCTGACGAAGCACTTGCCAGAGGTGAAAATTGGGGCGCACTTCACGGTGTTCCGATTACGATTAAAGATTATTTAGCAACGGCCCGGCTACGAACGACCAGTAGTTATCCAGCGTTCGCCAATGACATTCCCACTGAAGATGCAACGGTTGTCGCTCGTCTTCGAGCCGCAGGAGCCATCATCTTGGGGAAAACCAATATGCCCATGTTGACGCAAGGCTTTCAGACGGATAGCCCCCTATTTGGTCGCACTAACAATCCCTGGAACCTTGGCTATACTCCCGGCGGAAGTTCGGGTGGAGGTGCGGCGGCGGTTGCGGCTGGATTATCCCCCTTAGATTTAGGCGGGGATATTGGTGGCTCGATTCGGATTCCGGCGCATATGTGCGGCATCTTTGGACTCAAACCAACTGAGTACCGCGTTTCTAATGCTGGGGTAGTGGGTCGCAAGGCAGGTTCTCTGACCTCCGTCCGGCATCTGCGGGTGCTAGGGCCATTGGCACGTTCCATTACAGACCTTCAGCTATGTCTGTCTCTGATTGAAGGCGCTGATAATCGGGATTGGTTGGTTCAAAGTGCACCAATGGAGATGAGTGGTGAATTTTCCCTCTCTCATTACCGTTTCGCTTGGACTGATGATTTTGGCGGAGTTCCCGTGACTGCCGACACCCGAATGACTCTAGAAAAGCTGACAAGGGAGCTAGAAGCGTTGGGCTGTCGTGTTGAGCGTTGCCATCCACCTAACTTTAACAAAATCGCGGAATTCCCCATCCGTCTCTACGGTGGGGATGGATAGCGAGGACAATTGGTAGGCTCGATGCCTGTCAATTGTCCATTTTTTCTCTCCTTTCATCTCTTAGCTGAAGGGTGTCAATCCAGTCATCTATCAATGCGGTTACCGTCTTATCTTTTTGTGCTGCATATAATTGCAGTTTATTCTTTCTTTGTTTAGATATTCTTATAGTCAATGTCTCTTCTTTCATTCCGTACTAACAATGTTTATGCACTACAATGATCAGCATAAAGGAGGTAAGACAGCATGGCAACTAGAAGGTGTACATTTCGGCTGTACCCAAACAAAGCTCAAGAAAAAAAGCTGTTTGAGGCTCGTCGGATTCACTGCTACCTCTACAATGCCTGCATGGCTCATCGCCGTTACGAGTGGAGGGCAAACAAGCGAACTGTCTCATATTTTGAACAGCAAAACTGTTTACCTGAATTCAAAAAATTCTGGACTGAATTTGCTTATCTCAATTCTTTGAGTCTACAGTCAACAGTTAAACGAGTTGACTTGGCTTACAATGCTTCTTTCCAAGGATTGAGAAAGCTTCCCAAATTCAAGTCAATCCGCGACTATTCAGGTTGGACTTATCCGTCATTACCAGAAAAGTCGGGGTGGAAAGTTGATAGCAATGGCAAACATGGAAGGCTAACTCTTAGAGACTTAGGCATTACTCTCAAGATGAGGGGGCAAGCCAAGAATTGGGGAAAGCCTTCCACGCTAACCATTGTCTATAAACCTGGACTGAATCAGTGGTTTGCCTCTATTACCGTAGAAATCCCAGACGCCCAACATAAGTTTGGCTCAGATTCTGAACTTAACTACGAATCAATGGTTGCCTATGACTTAGGCACTCAAACAGCGCTAACCACTTTTGACGGGTCTACGTTTGAGCAAATTAACAATCCTAGATTTACTCAAGTCCTAGAACCCAAAATCAAACAGGCGTCCAAATCGCTGAGAAGAAAACGCGCTCCCAACAGGAAGAAGAGAATCAAGGCGTCTAATCGCTGGAAGAAAGCTAATCGCACTGTAGCAACGCTACAGCGCCAAGTAGGAAATCAGCGTAAAGATTGGCAGCACAAGGTAACGTCAGACATTGCTCGTCGTTATGACATCGGCGTTACAGAAAAGCTGAACACCAAGGGGATGACCAAGAAAGCCGAGAAAGGGAGTAAGCGTAAAAAGCAGAAAGCTGGACTCAATAAGTCGATTCTGTCTGTAGGTTTTGGTAACCTTAACAAGTTGCTGTCTTACAAGATAGAAGCCAAAGGCGGACTGCTAATTACCTTGGACACCAAGAAGGTCAAACCATCGCAACGTTGTCCTCAGTGCGGCATTATCCAAAAGGAATGGGCACCAGTTTCAAATCGATATCATGTCTGCAACGGCTGTGGATTTGAGATTGAACGAGATCAAGGCAGTGTAATGGTGATGTACAACGTTGCTACTAATCAGCAACAGGGGTTGGGAACCAGCCTCTTAGATGTCGGATTGTCAAGCTCTACTTCATCGACAGTTCAGCGCAAGCATACTGGCTCAATGAAGCAACTTGGCAAGTTGAAGCGTCAAAAATCTCGCCAAGTAGAAGACGGGCATTTAGAAACCCCGTCCTCCTACGAGGCGGGGTAGTTCATTATTACCGAAGCACTACAAACCTATGGTGTAATTGTTGGCACGGAATTGGGGATTGCAGAACCGTTGCTGAAGCGAGTCCTAGCCACCATCTTCGCCAATCTCATGGGGAGCTTACTTCCTGAAAGTCCCTTGATACAGGGCATTTTGCAAGGCGGTAAGTTGAAGTTGTGGCGCTATATTGAGGCGCTGACTCATCGGGAAACTGTGATGGGACAACTGGATGCATTTTTCTCGGAGTGGGATGCCTGGTTGTGTCCGGTGACTTGCGGCCCCGCGTTTCCTCATGTCAAACTCAAAGGCAATCTGGACAGCTTATTCAAAGAGCTTCCAGTCGATGACCAAATCCTTCCCTACAACGTTTGGGGTTTGACTCATGCTCCCCTCTTTAATTTGACTGGTAATCCAGTTGTTGTTATCCCAGTAGGGCAAAGTCAGGAAGGTCTACCGATTGGGATTCAAGTCGTGGGTAAGCGGTGGCGGGATAGGGGGCTATTAGCGATCGCACAGCAATTGAGTAATGTGGTGGGAGTGTGGCGGCGTCCACCTGGATACTGAGTTTCTCCCTATTTTAAACAGGCTCCCAGTGTCGAGTTAGCAGTTACTCCCGTAATCTAACGGCGTAATTGCTGTGGTTAAGATAGAAGCAATTTGTAGCCTATTGCCAGCATTAACACCAGCATTTTACAGTCGCGAATAATGGCGCGGACAGCAGGACAGACGTTGCAGGATGGCAGGTACACGATTGAACGGGAGTTAGGACGGGGACGCTATAGCAACGCGAGACGAAGAACGCGATCGCTCCTCATCCTCACCTGACTCATATAGATAAAACCTGACAAACTCCTCAGATGAGATTTTGTAATCTAACCATAAGAGGATATAAGACTAATTGAATAATAAAACCATCGACAGAAATATTAGGAATATTTCTTAAGGTATAAGTTTATTAGAGCGTCGAGCAGTATTTCAGCTATTGCTGTTTAACCAGTCAAACACTAAGCATTAAAAGCCAAAAAAGATTTTAGGCGTACAATCAGCCGCTTTCAAAGCTTATTGAGCGTTAGGTTATTACTGTAGCGGCGTTCTACTCCCTGAATCAAAGCCAGAGCAAATCTCAGGGGAGGTATTTGTTCGCAACACAACAAAGGATAGGTAGAGGATGCAAACTCGTGAAATCTTCCAGCAATATGCCGTAAAACAGAGTCATTCCGAGAGGGGAGATTTGATTGAATATTCCTCGAATCCGACTCCTATCACTGAAGCACCAATAAATGGAGGCATAGCCTCCGATGGAGGATTATTATTAGTTCCAGTTTTCCTTATTGTACTAGCTTGGGTACTGGCTTGCCTGGAGCGATTTAACTTTCAGAAGAGCTTCAGTAAGAGTAAGAGGTTGAATACGCTCAATCATGCTCATCAAATACCTTGTTCAAACTGTCGTTTTTTTAATCAAAGCCTCTATCTCAAATGTGCAGTACATCCTTCTACCGTGCTAAGCTCAGAAGCGATGAACTGCCCCGATTACTGCTTCAACTCCAG
>JBFLZA010000597.1:0-5697 GCA_040756535.1 Cyanobacteriota bacterium | reverse complement strand
TGCTACCATCCACATTGCCCTGTTGACCGGGTGCAGAGGAAATAACTGATAGCCAGACAACACCATCACCTGTAGCCGCCTTCTGCACCTTTTGCATATTGCCCGATTCATAGTGCTTACGGACAAAAGGACATTGGTGGTTCGTCCACTCTAGGACAACCGTTTTACCCTTGAAGTCACTGAGGCTATGGGTTTTTCCGTTGCTGTCAACGGCTGTAAAGTTCGGTGCTGGTTCCCCAACACGCGCGACAGTAGCACTGGCTTGGGTCGAGGTGGCTGGCTGGTTGCTTGCAGGTTGAGTAGTTGCCTCAGTTTGGTTGGTTGTTTCGGAGTTAGAAGTTGTGGGAGTATTGCTACAAGCCGTAGTGAAGGCGACTAAGGAAGCGATCGCACCAACGAGGAGGCTTTTGTGAAGCATGGACTGTTTCATCACCATTTTGGATTTTAGATTTTAGATTTTAGAACCCTCACCAGTTAAGGGTTTGGGAAATTCAACCTAAGATGACACCTGTTTCAGGGCATCTTGCACAGTTGCGGGAGCTAGAACCTGTGGTAAAATTAAAGGCTGCCCTTGGTTTAATCCACGCGGATAGAGGACATAGAGAGGTACGCCACTTCGTCCAAACTTGCTCAAGGCTTCGGTAATGGCAGTATCACGGTTCGTCCAATCTGCTTTGACTAGCGCCACTTTTTTTTGTTCAAAGGCAGAAATTACCTCGGGTTGACTCAGCGCAACCCGTTCATTTACTAAGCAGGTAACACACCAGGCAGCAGAGAAGTTGACAAACACAGGCTGATTTGACTGGCGCAGTGCCTCCAATTGTTCAGTAGTATAAGGCTGCCATGCCAGACCTGATTTAGATGGATTGGTTGTCCCTGAATCAGTTGCCTGAGAACTTGGGGCAGGAGAGTTTCCAACTAAAGGGGTAATGGTTAGGGCTAGGACAAGTGTTGCGAGTGAACCCACTAAGCACACCCGCCGCCATAAATTTCGAGCGGTTTGAGTTTTTTGATAAAGCCATGCCGCAAATGCGATCGCAATCAGTCCAGTCAGTGCCACCGCTAAGCCATCCGTTCCGGCTTGGAGTGTCAGCACCCACAGCAACCACGCTACTGCTCCATAGATAGGAAAAGCCAGCAGTTGTTGGAACGTCTCCATCCAAGCTCCTGGTTTGGGCAAATAGCGCCGCAGAGCAGGGGTGAAACTAATAAACAGATAGGGTAATGCTAAACCAAAACCGAGGGTGAGGAAAATTGCGATCGCGATCGGTGCAGACTGAGTTAGCGCCACACTCACTGCCGTTGCCATGAAAGGAGCAGTACAGGGTGTTGCCATCACTGTTGCTAATACTCCAGTGAAAAACTCACCTACATAGCCCGACTTAGAGGCTAATCCCTGCCCAAGCCCCATAATAGAGGCTCCCACCATGAACACTCCAAACAAATTCAGCCCCACTGCAAACAGTATGTATCCCATTACGAGGATGAACACAGGTGACTGAAGCTGAAAACCCCAGCCAATCTGCTGTCCCAGCCCCCGTAGCACCAGCAGTACCCCGACCATTGTGGCAAAACTCGCCAGCACACCTGCCGTAAACGCAATCCCGTGCATCCGAGCTTGTTGAGGACTCTGCTGAGCCTTTTGAGCAATCCCCAATGCCTTAAGGGACAACACTGGAAATACACAGGGCATCAGATTCAGGACAATGCCTCCTAGTAACGCCAGCAGTAGGGTATGCCAGATGGAAGATTGCACGGTTGCTGGAGTACTAGCAGGGGATGTTGCCGCTGAAGCCTCTCCCTCCTGCGCTGCAATGGTGAATGCCTGAGTTGTGGTTTGATTGTCCAATTTTTCCCGCACAACCAGCACCCCCTCGACTTTATCCAGAGATGCTTGATAACCTCGCGCTACCCGGAGGGACAATCCCTTGTCATCAAAGGCAACGGTTTGCTCGGCTGCGTTGGAAATTACACCATCTTGACTGGGGAAAAATGAAACTTGCTCAATTCGTCCAGCTTGAAGTTCCGGTGCATTCACCCACAGCACCAAATCATTTTGCTCTTGCTGGAAAGTAACATTCCAGGGAGAGGGTTGAGGTAGTGCCTGCCGGGTTTTAGCAAATGCCTCTGCCCAAGTAGCATCGGCAGTAGGAGCATTCGAAGTGACAGGCAGAGTCAGGGTAAAGGAAGCTTCCTCTGGTACACACTCCACCTCACAAACTAGCCAAGAGGCTTTGGCTTGCAGCGTGACTGGCTGCGTTGTTGGAAAATTGGCTGGGGGTGTAATTTCCGTTAGGAGAAGGTTCTCACCCTTGTATCCAAAATTCATCAACGGACCGATTGGCATCCGCTCAGGGTAAGGATACACCAGATTACCTGCATTAAATCCGCTAGGGAGTGTCCAGTCCACCTGAGTGGGAGAGCCGGAGTCACCAGGATTGCGCCAATAGGTGTGCCAGCCTGGACTAGTCTTGAATTGCAGCCCCACCCAGAAGGGCGTACCGGGCTGAATGATTCTGACTTCGCTGATGAGCTGTACCTCAGTGCGATCGCTTTTAAAGGGCTTTGCCCACGCCGATTGAGGGAACCCGCAGAACGAAGCACAGGCGAGGAAACTCGTTAGGAGAAAGATTGCCAACCGATTCAAGATGCGATCGCGTTGGCTGTACTCCTGTTTGCCAGACAGAACTACCAATTTGCTATCCTGCATTTTTAAATTTGCATTATGCAATTTTAGTTACGAAGACCTCTAGAAGGCTGTAAACGATGGCAAAGCTTTTTAAACTCGCCATCAAGTTTTTACTCTAGTTCCCCAGGTCATCGGTGTAAATCGAGCCTTAGAGCAGGAGGGACAGTAGTATCACTCCTGTAGCTTGTACTTTAACAAATGGTCAGCAATAACTTTGATTCTACGGTGGAAGGCAAAAATAAAGTTGATCGAATATTAATCAAGGAAATTTTTAGGGGCACGGCAATGCCGTGCCCTTCTCTGGAGAACTTGATATCAACTTAGAGACTAAAAAAGAAAAAAATTCTCGTTTTTCTCTTCTCCTATTTCCCTGACTTCTCTCAAGAAACACTCTCCGTAGCATTGGGCTGGGCGAAGCATTTGGATACTAAAGTCTTAACCTTTTAACTCAGCGAGTCGCCCAAATGCTTATCCCCTACAAGCCCCTGTATGTTTCTTTCATCTATAACGGGCGCTTGCTCTTCGTTCGTGGGGAACTCCTAACTACTTAGCTCCATTTATGTCGGATATTGTTGTAAATCTCTAAATACTCAGTACCAGGATGGTTCCAAGAGTAGTCATACTCCATACCCTGAATGGCTAGCTGTTGGAAATCGCCGGGATGGTTGTACCACAACTTAAGCGCCCGATCCATTGCCGACTCTAGGGCGTAATGGTCGGTTTCATAGAACACATACCCATTCCGTTTTTCAGGAGGCTTATTCTGGTCGTAATCTCGGTCAAACACCGTATTTACCAAACCACCGACTCCTCGCACAATGGGTACAGTACCGTACTGCAACCCAATCATCTGGGTTAGTCCACAAGGTTCGTAATTGCTAGGAACAACAATCATATCCGCCCCTGCATAGATTAGGTGGGATAATTCCTCGTTAAAGCCAAGCTCTAAATGAACATCAGGGTTATCGTTCAAGACCTGTTTTTCGTGCCGGAAATGGGCATTAATTCCCGGTTCTGTTGCTGAACCTAGTAGCACGAATTGCGCTCCATTTTGTAGCGCGTAGTAGATGGCATGGTGAACCAGATGAACACCTTTTTGATCATCTAAACGACCAATGTAGGCAATGAGGGGTTTATCGATATCACGCAGCAGGAGCCGCTCCCGTAGAGCTTTTTTGTTCCTAGCTTTTTCTTCAAACTTATCTTTGCTGTAGTGATGGGGAATGTAGCGATCGCTTTGGGGGTTCCAGAAATCCTGATCAATGCCATTGAGTACACCCGTAAACTTATTCTGATGTACTTCCAAAGTGTGACCTAATCCATAGCCAATGGGGGTGTAACGAGCTTCCCAGGCGTGGTGAGGCGAAACCGTGGTCATGGCGTTAGAGTAAACAATGCCCCCTTTCATAAAGTTTAGGGCAAAGGGGTTGAAGTTATCCCGGAGGCGATCGTACTGGAAGAAATAGGATTCGTTATTTAATCCTGTTGCCCACAGAACTTCTGTACCGCCTATCCCTTGGTGTTTAAAGTTGTGGATGGTGTAGCAAACCCGTTGCAGGCCCATCTCATACTTGTAGCTCTCATAAAGCATGACTGGAACTAAGCCCGTTTGCCAGTCGTGGCAATGAATCACATCGGGTCGCTTATTGCTTTGTTGCAAAAATTCCAAGGCAGCTTTGCTGAAGAAGGCAAAGCGCATATTGTCGTCATTGCAACCGTAATAGCAGCCCCGGTTGAAGAAATTCTTCTGGGAGTGGGGTTCGATGAAGAAACACAGCCGCCCATGTACCCAACCGCAATACACAGAACAGTGAATTGCACCGCCATACCAGGGTACCCATAGGTTGAGATAAGCGTCATGAAGTCCCCAGATATGGTCATAGCGCATACAGTCGTACTTGGGCAAAATAATCTCGACGCAATGACCGCGAGTTTCTAACTCCCGACTAAGTCCGTAAACGACATCGCCCAATCCTCCGGCTTTGATGACTGGAGCGCATTCAGAGGCAATTTGTACGATATACATACTTACTCCTCACTGAATCAAAAAAATATTTTTTTTAACTTCACAGAAGTATATAGATTCTTGGCAAACAAGCAACCCAATCTTGGGGAATAAACAGAAGAAAAGAATCACAGCAGCAGAAATTGTGCGATCGCATAACCAACTTCTCGATTGCGTCAGCGTTCTGTAATGAGGAGTATGTACATTGGCAGTAAGCATATGACGCGACAAGAGAGAACCCGCGCCATGTATGCCTGCGCTTCGTGAGGATAGAACTCGGCGTGACCGAAACTGCGTTTCTTCAGGGGAAAGGGGTGCATGTTAAAGGGAAAAGAGTTAGAAACGCCCAAGTTCCAAGCTCCTCGATTTATCCATGAGGTTCCCCTTTCCCCCTTTCCCTTTTCCGTACCGAAGGCTTGACATCTTAAGCCGAAAATTCCAGTTTTCAACGGCGCATGGCAATTGATGGAACAGAGGTGTGTTTAGCCAACTCCTGAGCTACCTGAGGGTCATAGATCCGCAAATAATTCCAGTAGTTGCCAAAAACCTGCTTGACATAGTCTTTAGTCTCATCAAAGGGAATAGCTTCGACAAATTCATCGGGGTCCATCGACTCTTTATCTTGTATCCATCTTGATAGATTTCCCTGACCAGCATTGTAACTGGCTACAGCTAGTAAGGAATTATTGTCAAACACCCTATGAATTTCACCGAGGAACCAAGTTCCTAGTTTAATGTTGTCGTTGGGATTGTCGAGAGCATAGTCTTTTATTTTTAGGCTTTTGGCTGCCCAAGCCCCTGTCTTGGGCATCATTTGCATTAAGCCAACCGCACCAACCCTAGACTTAATTTCTGGATCAAATCGAGACTCTTGGCGAATGAGAGCGGTTACCAGCAGAGGATTCACATTGCGTTTTTGGGACTGCTCTGCAATGACTTTCATGAATGGAAATGGATACAAGGCCTGCCAGTAAGTGAGTTTTTGTTGAAGCTCTTGGAACTC
>JBFLZA010000596.1:0-5730 GCA_040756535.1 Cyanobacteriota bacterium | reverse complement strand
AGTGGTACTAGTCGGTTTACCGTAATTTCCAAGTGGGATTATTAACCCTGGCTATTCCGTGATCATGCCCAACATCTATTGAAGCTTCTATTTGTACGTCTTGCTTGCTCAGGAGCCTTATGAAATGAAAGTTGGTTTGCACCCCGTTTTAAGTGATACCCATATTGATGCCACTCAATCGAGTAGCCAGCGTCAGCTGTCGATCGCAATTCGGGCGATCGAAATGGGACAGGAACGTAATGTACCGCTGAATTTGTGCCTGATTCTCGACCACAGTGGTTCGATGAACGGACGGCCTCTAGAAACGGTGAAAAAGGCCGCGAGCCATTTAATCGAGCGACTTAACCCAGGCGATCGCATTTCGGTGGTTGCCTTCGATCACAGAGCCAAAGTGCTGGTCAAAAATCAGCCCATCAATGATATAGACAATGTCATTAAACAAATCAAGCGGCTCTCAGCCGATGGCGGTACGGCAATTGATGAAGGTCTTAAGCTAGGTATTGAAGAAATTGCCAAGGGCAAGCAAGATAGTGTATCCCAAGTGTTTTTGCTGACCGATGGGGAAAACGAACACGGTGACAACCCGCGCTGTCTGAAATTAGCTGAACTGGCAACCAGCTACAAAATCACCCTGAACACATTAGGGTTTGGGGCCAACTGGAACCAAGATGTTTTAGAAAAAATTGCCGATGCTGGCGGTGGCACTCTATCTTATATCGAACGTTCTGAACAAGCGGTCGATGAGTTTGCAAGGCTTTTTGAACGTGTTCAATCGGTACAGCTCACCAATGCCTACCTCCTCCTGTCTTTAATGCCTAAGGTGCGGTTGGCGGAACTCAAACCCATCGCGCAGGTTGCTCCCGATACGATTGAATTGCCCGTGCAACACGAAGGCGATCGTTTTATGGTGCGTTTGGGAGATTTGATGACCGATGCTGAACGTGTGATCTTAGCGAACCTTTATATGGGTCAGTTACCACAGGGTCGTCAAGTTATTGCTAACGTGCAAGTCCGCTATGATGACCCAGCCTTAGGACAAGAAGGGTTACTCTCTGAACTAGTACCAATAGAGTTAGAGGTACAGAGCGTTTACCAACCCGCTCCCAATCCTGAAGTACAGAAGGCTATCCTAGCGTTAGCGAAGTATCGGCAAACTCAAATTGCTGAAGCGAAATTGCAGCAGGGCGATCGCGCTGGTGCGGCAACCATGTTACAAACGGCTGCAAAAACAGCTCTCCAGATGGGAGATCAAAGTGCCGCTACAGTGCTGCAAACCAGCGCAACTCGCTTACAAGCTGGCGAAGAACTCACAGAAGCTGACCGCAAGAAAACTCGGATTGTCTCCAAGACGATTTTGCAGGAGTAGGGATGGGTTGAAGGTTGGAAGGTTTAAGGTTGGAGTTTTTAAGTGGGGCTGCACCCCGCTACGTTAACAACTTGCTTTCCTTGCCTAACTTTCAACCTCTCTTCTTTTTGGCTTTCCAGGTACCCCCATACACATAATAGGGATTATTTTGGCTCAAACAAGACCAGCAGTGGTTGCAGACAAAAGCCCAATTTCCATCTTCTTCATACTTGACGCGATAAAGAACCGGTGCTGACTCACAGCACCGGTCGCATAGCTTAACGCGAATTGAACGCCCCATTGCTTCAGGCAACAACCGACGCTTGAGTCCGGGCAAAAATCATTCGCCCTGCTGAAGTCTGTAGCGCTGAGGTGACAACAACTCGTACCTCATCACCGACGCGATTGCTTGCCTCTTCAACAACGACCATTGTGCCGTCATCGAGATAGCCAATTCCCTGGGCAGGCTCTTTGCCTTCCTTAAGAATTTTCAACTCAATAGTGTCACCCGGTAAGTAGATCGGGCGTACAGCTTGAGCCAGATCGTTGACATTCAAAACAGGCACTTTCTGCAAGTTGGCGACTTTACTAAGGTTGTAGTCGTTAGTCATCAGCGTGCCATTGATTTCCTGAGTAAAGCGCACCAATTTAGCGTCTACTGTGTGCAGGTCTTCGTAATCCGCTTGGTGAATGACCAGACGCTCTGAATAGGCTTCTCGCATCCGATTGAGGATATCCAATCCTCGGCGTCCCCGAACTCGCTTTTGGTCATTCGCGGCATCAGCGAGTTGCTGTAACTCCTGCAAAACAAACTGCGATACGATGATTTGCCCATCAATAAAGCCAGTTTTTAGCAGCTCTTCAATCCGACCATCAATGATGCAGCTAGTATCTAAAACCTTGCTAGACGCGGGTTTTAGCGTCCCTTCTGCCACCAAAATGGATTCCAGACTGTTAGGGTTAATCAACCGCAAGAACGCACGACCATGGGTATCGGCCAGACTGACGCCCAAAAAGGCAAACATGACACTGCCCAAAATGGCAGCTAAGGGCTTAATAAAGCCAAAATCATTGGGGATCGGTAGCAAAAAAATGGGAGCCAGCATCAAGTTGGCTAAGAGTAATCCAAGCACTAAACCGACTGCCCTTGTCAGAATCACCTCAATCGGCAGTTTTCGCACTTGCGCTTGGAAGCGACGATAGGTAACCTGCACCGTTAATCCAACGGCAAATCCAATGATGGCACCAAAACCTGCGGTAGTCCAGCGTAAAGCCTCCAGATTAGTAACCTGGTCTTGGACGTTGTGAGGCAGCAGTTCAACACTGTCAAACCCGATTCCTGCTGCTGCTAGGATAAATAAAAGGATAATGACGAAATCAAGCATCGTTCTAATCTGAGTAATTTGTGGGGTAATTCCATAGGGAATTCAATAGACTTTCTTTCGTGATATTTGCCAATCAGGTTCATTATATCTTTCACCTCCTATTTGTTTTCTTGTGCCGATTGGCTTAGATAAACCTGAACTTAGGGAGTATAGCTAACGATAGCTGTTGCAACAAAAGGGTCTTCCTTATAATGAAATCCTGACTCAAGGACTATCTCTTCTAGAATTCAACCTTCTTTGGGGAGTACTTAACTCAGTAACTGTGTAGCCATAAGGCGGAGCAAAAACTCATTAAATTAATAGGTTTTAATCAAGGACTTAGAATTTATTGAACAATTACAGTCTTGCAGGGAAAACAAGTGGTCAAATCCTTACAAAAAGCTGAGAAAGTTATCAATTCTATAACTCCTAGTTCCGCCTACCTTCATATTCCTTTCTGCCGACGCCGCTGCTACTACTGTGACTTTCCGATTTCTGTCGTAGGAGATAAAGTGTCGGGGGGCAGTTCAGGTACTATAGAGCAATATGTTGAGGTGTTGGGAGCAGAAATAGAAACAACACCATCTTCGAGGCGCTCTCTAGAAACTGTTTTTTTAGGGGGAGGAACACCCTCGCTGCTATCGGTTGAACAGCTAGGACGTATCTTGGAGACAATTGACCGACATTTCGGAATTGCTGCTGGGGCCGAGATTTCTATGGAAATGGACCCAGGAACATTTAACCTAAAACAGCTGAAAGGATATCAGGCTGCTGGGGTAAACCGAATTAGCTTAGGAGTTCAAGCGTTTCAGGATGAATTGTTAAGGGTTTGCGGGCGATCGCATAACGCTAATGATATCTTTGCAGCTGTTGAGCTACTTGGCCAAGTAGAGGTTCCCGACATTAGCTTGGACTTGATTTCTGGTTTACCTCATCAAACTATAGAGCAATGGCAGGAATCGCTAGAAGCCGCTATTAACTTAGCCCCCACTCACATTTCCTGCTATGACCTGATTGTTGAACCCGTCACTCCCTTTGGACGCCAGTACGCTCCTGGTGCCAAACCTCTACCAACGGACGAGATCAGTGCCCAAATGTACCGCCTCGCTCAGCAAGCCCTCACCCGTGTCGGTTACGAGCATTATGAAATTTCCAATTATGCCTTACCGGGTCATCAATGCCGTCACAATCGGGTGTATTGGGAAAACCGACCCTACTATGGTTTTGGTATGGGAGCAGCTAGCTATGTCCAAGGGCGTCGGTTCACCCGTCCCCGAACTAGGCGGGAATATTATGCTTGGGTGCAACAGCTAATTGAGGCGGGTGGCGTTTGGGATTGCTCGGAACTTTCAGAAGATGATGTCTTGCTAGAAACTCTGATGCTAGGGTTACGCTTAGCAGAAGGACTAAATCTGGGTACTCTAGCCCAGCAGTTTGGAGAAAAGACTTTAAACCAAATTGGGATAGCTTTACAACCTTACTACCGCAATGGTTGGGTGGAAGTGGTGGGAACAGATGGAAAAGCGATCGCGCCGACAAACACCCAAAATTTACCGAGGTATGGACATCTGAGGTTAAGTGATCCAGAAGGCTTTTTATTTTCTAATACTGTTCTAGCCGATTTGTTTAGTCAGTTGAATTAGTCTTAAGAAAAATCTCTCAAAAGTCATTGTAGGACTGGGCAGATGAAATTTCTGGCACAATTGGAGGTTTGGCTCAGGCGATTGAAACTAGGGTGTAGCAAGAAGGTTTTCGCTTTGGGTCATACATCCGGAGCAACTGATACAAGCTGTGTATCCAGTTACAGAGCTTTCTAGCCACTAGCCCCGCCTCCAAAATGGTTAAGTATTACTGGATAAACCAGGCTGCTGGACACAGAATGATTACGCTGATGGAGCAAGATGAAATTGCCGCACTAGGCACTTCCCTACGGCTTATCGATCAGAGACTATTGACCCCAACTAAGGAGGAGGACACAATTAGAATCTGGTATCAGGGTGGGGAGCCTTATTTTGATGTGTTTGTAGAACTACGCCAAGGAAAGATAGAGTGGTTTCAATTTACCTTGCGCGGTCAAGTCATTTCATGGAATTCTCAAAATTCTAGTTGGCAAACGGGGATGACGAATGAAAAGCGGACAGACGACCTTACCTTTTATCCCGCTAGCAAACTAATTGAGAGCGACAAGAATCCAGATGCTCAGTTCTTGCAATTGGTTCGTTCAATTCTGCAAACCCGCGCTGGTGAAGAGATTTTTGACCAAGTGTTAACACTGTTTAACGCTTAGAAATAGGGCTGTATGAGGGCAGGAAGGGGAAAAGGGAAAAGGGGAAGGGGAAAAGGTAGATCAATCAAGCCTTTCGCTTTTTTTTACCCTCACTTGGGTTTAGTGAAAAGTATAGGCAAGGGCAGCTTATGATTGCCCCAAAAACACGTTAAGCTCATCCCCCGCACTTCAGTCGGGGGATTTCACGTCCTTGGTCAGTGGTCATTGGTCATTAGTGGACTTCGGACAAAGGACTCTCGGACTAATGACAAAGCGGCGGACGGCTATCCCTCCCACCCCTTGAAGGAGTGGGCTTCCCGCCGCTTTCTGGTAAAACTTCCCTAATACCAAACTGTATCGGCTTTTGTCCTGTGGAACTCCAGCCAATTTCCCCTAACCGACAGGTAGAAATTCATCAGTGTTCTGCAATAATGACAGTTTGTTCACTTAGGGCAAAGGAGGGTGTTCTATGGCCGGTAGCCGGGTTGGTTCAGATTTGTGGATTACTGAGTACATTACGCCCTGGGATATCTATGTTCATGGCGTAACCCAGATTCTGGCTCACAAAAAAACCGTTTACCAGGAAATGTACATTGTGGAAACGGGTGCTTATGGCAAGGGGCTGGTTTTAGATGGAAAGTGGCAATCCTGTACGGGCGATGAGTTTATCTACCACGAAGCCCTCGTACACCCAGCAATGATTTTTCATGGTTCACCTCGGAATATTTTGGTCTTGGGAGGCGGTGAGGGAGCAA
>JBFLZA010000595.1:0-5737 GCA_040756535.1 Cyanobacteriota bacterium | reverse complement strand
GTTGACGGTGATATCACCGCCATTACCTGTTGTTATGTCTGTTGTCGGGTCTCGCCAAAAAGACCGAATCCCAGCTACAGTAATGTTGCCCTTAGCCTCTAAAATGACAGGGCCACCATTTACACCATTGGTTATAGGGGAGAAATTGTCCGGATCGATGCTGGTATCGATCAGTTCTACCTGAATGCTTCCTGATGGCAGCAACGGACTTCCAGGGAGGAACAATGTGTATATGTATCCTTCAATTGCAGGAAAATTAAAGGGAGTGACTGAAGGCAAACCTGCGCGTAAAATCAGGGCGGGACTCGTGGTTAAAATTGCATAATCGGGATCTCCAACAGGAATACCCACTGTATCTGGCCCGATAATCCTGATATTCCCCCCTTGGATACTCCCTGTGGCCTCTACCTTCAGCGCTACACCGATGTAATCGCCAAACACAACATCCCCATTAGCTCTAATCACGGGGTCGTAGAGACTGACAAAGTTACCAGGACTGCCTGACAAGTTGAGCATTGAGAAACTACCCCCACTGGCAAAGTGAGCATCTCCGGAAATATCACCATTGCTCACTAGGCTTAAGTTGCCACCACTCTGGAAGGGTGTCTGGGGATGATTCAGCGCTAGGATGTCAATGCTTTGATCGCCCCGGATGTACAGATTGCCTCCAGCGCGAGCAACAAAGGGATTCTCTACACTATCCCGTATCCGCACCGTATCCCCTGCCAGCAGATTTAAGTCTCCCGTTGTTCTCAACTGGCTCTCTAGTAAGGTCAAGTTGCGTGTAGCTGAAAGCGTGGCTGTCTGTGCCGTTACATTCTTAGCGATCGCATCACCGTTGTCTACTTGGATGTCAGACCCCCTCAAATACACAGTGCCGTTTGGCGAAACACTCAATCCGGTATCTACACTCCCAGACGATCCAGTTAGCAAAGTCGGTAAATCTGGAGGGGTAATCGGTAGCTGCTGACCCTCGATTGTGCGAGGCGGTTCAATCTCTAAACTCAGCAGGTGTCCAGTTTGATTAATCCTGACTAGACTCTCACCTGGCACAGCAGCAATGGTGATATTGCCTCCGGGAGCACTTAGTTGCCCGGTTGCGATCGCGCTGCCGCCCAGTAATGTTAAGTTTTGCCCCTCTCCCACTGCCAGATTGCCAGCGTTGACAATTGCGCCCGGTTGTGCAACATCAAAAGCAAACTGACTAGGAGTACCGATTAAGTTTTGGTAGCCATTTTCACCTATTGCATTGAACCAATTATTGTTACCAAAGCCAAGGCCAGTGGCAGTCGTAGCAGTAAAGGCAGCAGGCACATTCAAAGTAGCACCTGCGCCAAAGACAATGCCTGCTGGATTCATCAAAAATAAGTTAGAGTTGCCCCCAGCAACTTGAATCAAACCGTTAATAATTGAGGGGTCACCACCGACAACACGCCCTAAGATATTGCGAATTTCAGGTGAGGAAAGAAAATTGGCAATCTGACCCGAATTCAGTCCGAATTGTTGGAAACTGTGGAAGAGATTAGTACCATCTTGGGAAAGGGAGCCACCCTGGATATCAAAGCGGTTACCATTCGGAGTAACAATTGTACCCGTGCCGTCCTCTGCGGGAGTAATGGGATTCGCTATAGCTGGAATAGCGGCAAGGATTCCAGTAAAGGGCAGAAAAAAAGACAACCAGCCGACACAGCAACGGGCAAGGCTCATAGGCAGATGTTCCTTACAGTATTGAACAATTTTTTATTAGTAAAGAAGCACCCAACTGTTAGGCCTTAATATCCCTAGTTATTAACCAAAATATTGTTGCCTAGAACTAGTACAGCGAAGCCCAAGTTTTCCCCAGTTCCTCTCAGCTCCCGGAAGCTCTTGGGAGTTCCTGGGAGAATTTTTACTGCTGGTTATTTGGAGCCAGTCGGCACTAGTAAAAGATTTCAGTTGATTTTAGGCTACTGCCACATCATTGCATCCTTACTAATTGTTACTTTGAAGGCAGGTAGCGTTGAAACTGTTAGCTGTATTTGCCTCCCTTCTACCCTTTTCTCAACCAAATTGCTGGACTTTTATGCAAAACAGCAAAATAATTTTTGAGTAAAGATGCAACTCTCTTCCTTACCAAGGGCTACCAATCATTGTGAAAGCACTCCAATAGTAGGGATGAGTCAGGTCTAAGTTTCGCTGACGAGCAACAGTTGGCGGTAAAGGAAAACTGCCACGGCTTGTAACCAGGTTATTTTCTTCTATACGCACCTCACCCTTGAGCATTGCCAACTGAGTCAGCCTTAGTGCCTCAGCTTTCAAGGGGATTTGTTTCAAGCGAGCATAAAATTCTGTCATTAAGCCCAGCGTCCCTTCATCGTTGACATACCACAAACTGGCTAAAACAGTCTTCGCTCCAGCTTGCGCTGCCAACCCTGCAAATCCCAACTCATTCTCTTCGTCCCCTAAAGCCGTGCGGCAGGCACTTAAAACCAACAGTTCCACGGAGGGTTTATTCAATCCCATTAGTCGCAGTTGTTCCAGTCGCAGTTGGCTATCCCAGAGTTGCAGATAGGATTTTTCTGGTTTACCGGGTAGATACTGGGCATGGGTGGCTAAGTGGATAATGCCAAACGGTTGGGAAGTCCTAGCGTTTTGCAAATTAGACAGGGTAAAAGCATCATTCAGGAAGGACTTTCCCGACCATAGCTGACCTGCGATGATAGACAACTCTACAGGTACGGAGTATAACGGGCTTTGGTTGGCAAATTTTTCCATCCCCATCGCTAAGACAGAGCTATTCCTCACATCAACGTAGCGAGTATCAGTAAGGGAAAGACTGGGCATTAAGCCGACACTGTAGCGTTCGATAACAAACTGTTGACCATCATGAAGGGCAGCTAATGGGATACTGCGTAACCCAGCGTCCATGATGTAAGCAAGATTTTGAATTTGTAGCTGTTGCAAGTCGGGTTCGATAGGAGCAACGAGCCACTGATACAGGGTTTGTGCGGGAGCAAGGAAGCCAGAACGTTCGGTGGGATCGGTCAATTTACTCCGAAATTCTTTCGCCACTTTAAGAACTTCGGCTCTGGTAGCATTGGTGGAGCGGCGAATGGGATTGCCTTCGGCTGTAATCAGAATCAGTTCTAAGCGATCGCTCGGACTGGGAGTTAAGGCACGCAACAAAAACGATTGTGCACTTCCGGCAGACTCTTGGTCTGAGTTGAGATCAGAATCAGGGACTGGGGTAACCGTAGAAGGAACAAACACGGCATAGACGATAGCGGGTTTGATTCCTGTGGCAGTCTCAATTTGACGTAAGGTATTACGCGCTTGCGTCAGCGTGATGGGTTTTGTCTCACCCAGTCCCAGAGCTTGGGTAAAATCGCTGCTCAATGAATCGTCAATGGGTAAGAGATTAAAGTTATTGTTTTGAATCAGGGGAAGTTGGTCGGGTGGTTTTTGGGGATCGGTGGGAGCGGTAGGAGGTGTAGATGGGTTCGGTGGATTATCGGGACGGGGAGGAAGAACGGTGATGGGTGGCGTCACGCTAATAATCTGAATATTGCCCTGTATGTGGGTGAAGGGAAAGGAGCGCGAAGGGGTAATGGTAAACTCGCCACTGGTAATTGCTCCCGCCGTACCGTTAGTGGTGGCATTGCCAACATCAAAGGGCGTTACTCCATTACCCCCATGACGAATGGTGATGTTACCACCACGAGTTCCCCCAACTGTGGAAATGCTAGTGGCTAACTGATTAGGCGCACTAAAGGTATCGATCGCTCGGAAAAATCTTTGGGTGGTAATATCCACTGTGCCACCTTGGGTTCCCCCTTGGGCGTTAATCCAGCTCACCTGAATATCACCCGATGGATCGAGAGTGACATTGCCACCTCGACCAAAAACTCCACTCGTATTAATTTGACCCGCAGTAATTTGAGTGCCTGCCTCAAGCGTAATTGTGCCACCATCGCTCAAACCTGATGCATTCAAATCGCCTGTAAGAATTGCCCCGCTTGGATTCACTAGACGAATATTGCCACCATTCCCCGTGGTAGAACTGGTGCTCAGCGTACCTGCGATCGCATTGATATTACCGCCGCTTGGCCCTTTGTTTTCCACCAAAAGAGTTCCGGCGATGACATTTCCCAAGATAATATCGCCGCTACTGTTATTCGTTAAGCCAGCCCCCATATTCAGCCTGATGATTGTATCCCCTGTGCCGGAGTTGAGCGTCACCCCTAGTGCAACGCGGATAACTGCTGTTCCGGGGTCGCGATAGGCGTCGATTACACCATTGGCGAGGGTTTCGTTCCCTACCAAAGTGAGATTGCCATTATCGGTTGTGATATCGCCATTGATGAGAATACTTCGTCCTGCCTGTAGCGTTAGTGCGCCCCCATTTCCGGTTGGGTTATTCGTGATAATCGATTGATTCACGGTGATATCATTATTCGCCTGCATCACCACATTCGTGCCGGTGTCGGTAATAGCGGTAATGGCACGGGGATTGACACTCACGCTTTGCGAGGGAGTATCCTCAAAATTCATGCCTAGAAGCGCTCCGGAATCGAACAAATAGGCAGCACCGGCATTTTCTGCCCCAGTGTCATCCCTGGGTGCTCCAATCAAAACAGCGTTCCCCACCGCCGCCACCGAATGCCCGAACTCATCACCTGTTGCGGGGGTCGGATTATTAAAAATTTGCACTGGCGTTCCTGTGCTGCCATCAAATAAATAGGCAGTACCGGGATTGTTTGTCCTCGTATCGCCCCTATAGGCTCCAATCAGTGGGTATGTCCCTACCCCAGCGACTGAAAATCCAAATAGAACCTCCACTTGGGGGTTGGGGTTATTCAATGTTTGCAACAGCGCTCCTGTGTTGCCATCAAATAAGTAGGCAGAACCCGCATCCACAGCTCCCGTGTCATCTCGTGGTGCTCCAATCAAAATGTTGTTCCCCACCGCTGCTACCGACTTACCAAAGGTGTCAAACACACCGGGGGTAGGGTTATTAATAACTTGTTGCGCTCCTGTGTTGAGATCGAACAAATAGGCAGCACCAGCATCTGCTACTCCCCCTACAGTATTCCGGGGGGCACCAATCACAACTGTGTTCCCCACTGCTGCTACAGAGAAGCCGAATTCACCCCTCCCCGAAGCTGGGGGGTCAGGGTTATTCAAAGTTCTCAGCAGATTTCCGTCGGTATTAAACAAATAAGCAGCACCGGCTCCCCCATTGTTCAACCAAGCTCCAATCAGGATATTGCTTCCTGCTGCCGCTACTGAAATGCCGAATTCGCCAGCAGGGAGACGGGGACTGGGGTTATTGGGGTTGGGGTTGAAAAAGCTTGTCAGCAGAATGCCATCAAGCGTAAACAAATAGGCAGCACCGGCTCTCTCATTGGTTCCTGGTGCCCCAATAATAGCCAGATTGGTTCCCAAGCCAGCTACAGAAAAGCCGAATTCATCTCCTGGAGCTGGATTGGGGATAGTAAAGGGTTTCAGCAGGTTTCCTTGGCGATCGAATAAATAGGCAATCCCAGCATCCTTCCCTAGCGTGTCATCAAACGGTACTCCAATTAGGATGTAGTCTCCTACCGCCGCTACTGCTCTACCAAATTCGTCTCCTCCATTTTTATCCGAATTGGGATTGAGAAAGGTGGCTAAAGGAGACTGAGCATCTTGGATGGTGATATTCTTTGGGTCGAGCAACAAGGTGCCAGGTTGACCGTTGACTGCACCCGCATCCACTAAA
>JBFLZA010000594.1:0-5738 GCA_040756535.1 Cyanobacteriota bacterium | reverse complement strand
GGGTGTGGTCAAAAGCCGTTGGTGGATGCGATCTGCGCTTCGCAGCAGCGCTTCGCTATCGCAAAAACCACTTTCCTGCCTCCTCTAACTTGTCGGCTTCGCTCTTGATAATGATAATCAAGACAAGGGGGGGTGAATTCAATTCGCCCCTATCCCAGCGGGTGATGATGATTTTAAACAAGTCATTAGAAAAACAAAAAAGCTCTCAAAAAGCTGATATTAATTGATAGATTTTTTCGCTTGACTTACCTGATGCCAAAAATCATTCCACCAGTCATTCGCGCGGATGACTCGTAAAGCCAGCATGGGATTGATAGTATTGGGATGCCAAGTAGCTCCGGGAATTTTTAAACGTTTTTGGGGAATATAGCGATGGGCACTTTCAATTTCTCCGGAACCAATGGGCAATCCCCTAGAGCGGAAAACTTGATAATTGCTGGCATCACTAAAACGGTTTAGATAGTTACATAAATTTTCTAGACGTTTAGGGTTTTTGGCTTTATTACAATAGTGTTTAATCCATCTAATAGCTTTTTGGGTGTGACCACAGTCGATTAAGTCCAGCAGGTGATTCACCCAAAGGTGACGAGACGCTCCACTTAGACTCAGACTATCAGCTCCTTGATAAATATGTTGTTTAATATGAGAGCGATCGAGGATAAATGTCAGATTAGGAAATTGGGCTTCCAGGGCTTCACGTAAACCATTGCCGCCATCAGCAACGGCATAAACTTGAGATTGGCTCGTCATGCCTTGGGAGTAGGCAGCCCACTTGAGTTGTTCAACAACGGGTGGGTATTTATCCATGCGAGCCACAAAAGTTCGTTGTTCTTTCTGGTCTACAGGACGAGCAAAACCTACTCTCACTTCTCGCCAATCAATTTGACGAGAAGATTTCTTAATTTTACGCGATTGTGTTAATTCTCCGGATTTACCCGTTAGTTTGATTCCAGTCCGAACGTGAGAACCGTCCAACTCCACCAGAACTCTGTCACAGATATTCTGGAGGTGCTGATCTGGAGACTTAAAAATTTTCTCTTTTAGTCTTTGCTCTACATATTGTTCGGCTAATTGAGCAATAGTCTCTACTTTTCGTCTGACTAAGCTCCGTTCAACTCCCCAACCATAATGTTCTTGAAAACGTTTGGCTGCTTGTCCAAATGATTCTTCGACTCCAAAATCTACCAAAGCGCGTTTAACAGCTATTGAGTGTTGCCGATGTTCCAGTCCTAGTTTTTCTTCGACTGGACGGACTCCCCAGCCCTCTTTCTTATGCCACAAGTAGGGAGAATAAACTTCTACAGTACCAAAAATTACTGAGTATTTCACTGCCGAGCGGCGGTGGACAACTAAACCTGGGTGTTTGGCTTCTTGTGTTACTTGCTTCGCCAAACTATTTAACAGCCCTGACATGACTTGTAGCCCTACTAAACGTAAGAGTTTGGCTAACTCAGAGTCGAGTTGCTCCACGTTTTGACATAAAAAGGATTCTCGTTCCTCGATGGCTTGGAGCAGAAGTTGGCTCAGCTGTTGGATAATGTCAGTATAGTTTTGATTCATGGCAGTGTCACAATGCATTTCACATCTTTTCAAGACACTGCCATATTCTTGTTTTTATTTAAACAAAAATCCTCATTCTGTTTGTTCAGGCTAAATGAGAACGATAATCCCCAGCTAGGGGAGGGGTGAGCGCCGCTCACCCCTCCCTCTTAAGTTTGATTCTCATTCTCATTAGTCACCAACGGCTTTTGACCACACCCTAGTCTGGGTGAACTAGAAGATGTGGATAGTAAACTACAAGGAATCCATCTGAAATAGCGTTTCCAATACCAACTAACTTGTCACCGTTCCAAGCGGAAACGAGATGATGTGAATTGAGTAATGCTTTATGTAAGATTTCCGGTTTCTGAGCCGATGACCAACCATTAAGCTCATATATCGGGATAATCAGCTCCATTTCAATGTTCCGTCTTTCGGAAAAAGTAATCATTGTGTTAAATGCTACTAATATTCGTCGAGTCAAAATAATTGAAATTTACCACTTTTTCTGTACTCTAAGAACTTGTCAATCGTTATACGTATGTTATGACGCATCTCCGGTAAATCATCTATGTCGAAAAACTTTACTGATGTAGATTCACTTGAATTTCTTAAATTTCCAGACCATCTAGTGATATGCAAAATGAGGGAAAAACCCTGAATAACGTCGCAATTGGGATAAGTAACAGTTTCAAGCGCAGGGTTAGATGCAAACCCTATTGCTTCATAGCATTCGACTACCAGACCAGTCTCTTCGTAGACCTCACGAATAACGCACTGTTCAGCAGATTCTCCTTCATCTGCACTCCCACCAGGAAGATCCCAAAAACCAAAGTCTGTGCGCTCGATCAAGAGTATCTTTTGGGTGCTATCCTCCAGAATAGCCCTTCCACCAGGAGCGAGTAGTACCTGAGAACCGACTATTTTTCTCAAACGCAAAATGTACGAATCGGACAGGGGCATATCATCTCTAGCTAAGTCCGTGTAATTACTCATTCAACCACTCAGGGTAATCTAACGCTCCTGTTCATAAGGTTATTCCACCATTAGCGATCTAACATTGGAAGAGCTGGGAATAGAAGTAGCTGCATCAAGGCAAAATGCCATGTTTGCAGCTAAAAAGCGATAGCGTTAGCGAGTCTGACGCTCGTTCCTTGCTATGGCTTCGCCTCACGAGCTCTACTCGCAGATCGCCCCCGATTGACATGATGGGAACAGCGATCGCCTAAAAGTCCAAACATCCAAAGCTACACCACTAATGCCGCCGTGTTAGTAGGCATCTCTTGTATCAGTTCCACCATGCGCTCACCGACACCCTTAGCCGATGCCGGATTCTGTCCAGTAACGAGGCGATCGCTCACCACCACATGCGCTTGAAAGTTCCCTGCCTTGGTGTGATTCGCACCGCGCTCAATCAGCCTGGATTCCAGCAGGAACGGGACAACCTCGGAAAGCCCTACTGCTGCCTCCTCTTCGTTGGTGAACGAGGCAACCGTCTTGCCAGCAACCAGATACGTGCCATCTGAGAGCTTGATGTTGACCAATCCAGCAGGTCTGTGACACACGGCACCCACTACACCACCTCGCTCGTAGATGGTAGCGGCAATCTGAACCAGTTGCTCATTGTCGGGAAAATCCCACATTGTCCCGTGCCCACCCGCATAGAAGATGGCATCATAGCGAGTCGGGTCAACCTGAGTCGGAGTTAGCGTGTTCTCGACCTGAGCAATTTTAGCAGGAGCATCTAAAAATGCCTTGTTCAGTGGGTCTTGTAAATCTACGCCAATCATCGGCGCTTTCCCACCTTGGGGACTGACAAAATCAATCTCAAAACTAGCCTTCTCAAAGGCTTCGTAAGGATGGGTGACTTCTGGCAAATAGAAACCTGTTTCTTTACCAGTATCGCCTAGAGTGTCATGGCTGGTTAGAACAATCAGAACTCGTTTGGATTGCATCGTTGCTTCCTCGATTGGGTAAGGGGGAAAGGCTCTTGAGACTTGCTCCATCGCCTGTTGCTTTCATCGTAGGCTGGGTCTATCTAAAATACAAATTATGAAAGTTTGGTTGCACTATAAATATAATTATGGTTAGCTTAGAGTGGTATCGCAGTTTCATTGAGGTGTATCGGGTGGGAACCGTTTCAGGAGCCGCTTTTGTACTCCATCTCACCCAACCTGCGGTCAGTCAGCACGTCGCTGCTCTGGAATCAGCCTTGGGGCATCCCCTGTTTCAAAGAACGCCGAGACGGATGGTTCCGACACAGGAGGGTAAGCGGCTTTACACCCAAATTGCCGATGCGATTGAAAAGCTGGAATCGATTACGACCAAGACTTCGCCAATCGATGCGCCACAACTGATTCGCATCGGTACACCTGATGAGTTTTTTTCGGAGCGAGTCTTGAGTCGGTTGCCACAAGACGAAAACATGCTGTACCGAATTCGGTTTGGTTTGGCGCAGGAACTTATCGAGCAACTGTTAGAGGGACAGTTAGATGTTGCGATCGCCACTCAGAAGATTTCTCGCTCGGATATTGAATATCAGCTTGTGTTCGAGGAGAGCTTTTGGTTAGTTGCCCCGCCTGAAACAGTGATTCCCATCTCTCAGGAAGTCTTGCAAACAGACTTAATGCCGTTAGAGCAATGGCTCAGAAGTCAGCCCCTGATTGCTTATGGTGAAGAATTGCCCATCATCCGGCGATTTTGGCGTGTGGTATTTGGCAGGAGAATTGATGTCACGCCCAAACTGGTTTTACCAGATTTGAGAGGAATTCGAGAGGCGATCGCATCGGGTTTTGGCTTCAGCGTGTTGCCGGATTACTTGTGTGAAAATGCAGTTGCAAAAAACCGTTTAACCCTGATTCTTAAGCCCACTAAGGCAGTAACCAATCAAATCTGGCTTGCCTTCAGGAAGTCAGAACGACAATCTCAAGCGGTGAAGCTGTTGTTAGATTTGTTTGATTCAACCCAAGTGTAGCCATTTGATAAGGGAATCAAGCCTAAAGGCGATCGCTCCAAATCTGCATTATCATGCGTGGCAGCAGAAGTGGCACACTCAATTGTGTTGATGTCTCTACCAAGATGCAAAATCTGAAGTCTTGCCTCACTACTCAGCACTTAAATCAGAACTCAAATCCGAGGGACAGGGCAGTCGTCTCTACGTCGAATCGCTTGCCACTGCACTTGGTGTTCACCTGCTCAGACACTATTGCACATCCAGTCTGCAAATCCCAACGTACTCGGACGGTCTTTCTCGGCGAAAGCTACGGCTGGTGATTGAGTACATCAAAGACAATCTGGAGCGAGATTTGAGGTTAGCACAGATGGCAGCTTTCGTAGGAATGAGTCCCTACCACTTTGCTCGACTCTTCAAACTTTCAACAGGTCAGTCACCCCATCAGTATGTTACCCATTACCGGATTGAGTGTGCCAAGCAGTTGTTGGCAAATACTGACCTAGCGATTACCGAGATTGCTTATCGCGTTGGATTCTCTAGCCCTAGCCATTTAACAAGAGTTTTTCGTCAATACACGAGTATCACACCCAAGGCTTATAGGGATACCCTGTAAGTTTCAAGGGCAATAGTGAGGGAAACTCCACTAAATGTGATTTGGCTCAAAATCGGGTTGAGCTGTAGTTTTTAGAAAGCCTCATCTATCCGATGATAAGACCCGTTTCCTCGTAAACTTCTCGCTATTAGGGTAATCGCTCCCCACCGATAACCCTAAACAATCTTGCGCTACTCACACAAAAGTGAGATGCACCGTCATCACCCAGCAGGCAGCGGGCTAACGTTGGCGTTCAGCGGACACCGGAGGCGATCGGCTGGAACAACGGGTTAGATGCGCTCTGCATGGAACGCCTTGTATGTGGCGGCCAGTGGAACAGCAAAGAGAACCGCAAACACGAGATTGAACACGGCGTTCTGCCAGAAGCCCGACCACAAGGAAAACGCGGTGTCTGGTACGAACCATGCCGCCAAAGACACCACCACCATGCTCCACCCTTCACGAAGCCCACGACGAAAGGGACCAAAGAGAGCATAGAGGAGAGCTACCGCCCAACCGACCATGCCGGCACCCAGCACGGCACAGACAAACGTGATGTAAGCGACTGCGGCTTCACCAAACGCCAGATTGTCTTGGGTTGACGAGAAGAAAAGTAGGTTGAAGAACTGTTGAGTGAGACCGGGAAAAACCACC
>JBFLZA010000593.1:0-5747 GCA_040756535.1 Cyanobacteriota bacterium | reverse complement strand
ATAAAATTGCCCATAACCTCGGCGTTCCGGCAGATTCAGAATTTCGTTACCGTGCGGGATTAATTCACGTTCTAGGTGAAGCGTCTGAAAATGGGCATTGTTACTTACCCCAACCGGAATTAATTGAACTGGCACACTCCCAACTGACTACCGAGTCCCATACTCCTTCCTTGGATGCGATCGCACAAGTCATTGAGCAAATGATTCAGCTTCAAGAACTCATTGTAGAAAATAGTGCTGATCAAATCCCGCTTTGCTACAAACCCGCTTTCTTCCACACCGAGCAAAACTTAGCACAACGACTGGGGCAACATCTTAGCTATCCTGTTACCGTTGATTTACCCCGTGTCAGGAACTGGATTTCTCGCTTTACAGCAAGCCGAGGCATCGAACTATCACCCCAGCAGCACCAAGCAGTGGAGATGGCCGTCAGTTCGCGGGTGATGATTTTGACGGGTGGCCCTGGATGCGGAAAAACGTTCACTACTCATAGCATTGTCTCATTATGGAAAGCGATGGGAAAATCGATCGCCCTCGCGGCCCCCACCGGACGTGCAGCCCAACGGTTGAGCGAAATGACTCGACTGGAAGCCAAGACGCTGCATCGATTGCTGGAATTTGACCCCAGAACGATGGCATTCAAGCGCGACAGCGAAAATCCTTTGCCTTGCGATGCGATCGTGGTGGATGAAGCCAGTATGCTGGACTTATTCTTAGCCCACGCCTTGATCAAAGCCATACCCCAGGAGGCTCAACTTTTGTTGGTGGGTGATATCGACCAACTCCCCAGTGTTGGGCCGGGAAACGTGTTGCAAGACTTGATAGCATCAAATCGAGTCCCAGTGGTGCGACTGACACAGATATTTCGTCAAGCGGCTCAAAGTGCAATCATCACGGCTGCTCATCAAATTAACACGGGGCAGTATCCCACCATTGAACCCATTTCCGACAATCCCCGCTCTGATTGTTTGTGGCATGGGGGAGGGTATGAGCCAGAACATGGGGTGCAGGTGATTTCCGAGTTGATTGCAGACTTGATTCCCAAGCTAGGCTTCAATCCAGCAACTGATGTGCAGGTGCTTTGCCCCATGACACGAGGGGTAGTAGGGACTCGGAACTTCAATCGTGTGTTGCAGCAACTGATTAATCCTCCAACTCCTGATAAAGTTGAGATTACCAGAGGTGGAGCAACACTCCGAGTCGGCGATCGCATTATTCAAATCGTCAATGACTACAACCGAGAAGTTTTCAATGGCGACATGGGAGTGATAACGGCAATTGACACGGTAGAGCAAGAGGTTACGGTACAGTATTCTGAGCGAAGCGTTAGCTACGATTACGCCGATTTGAATGAAATTGCTTTAGCCTGGGCGGTAACCATTCATAAATCTCAAGGGAGTGAGTACCCAGTCGTCATCCTGCCGTTGTATATGCAACACTATCTCATGCTCTCGCGAAATCTGCTCTACACGGGGTTGACGCGTGCCCAGAAGTTAGCGATTGTAATTGGGGCGAAAAAGGCAGTTGCGATCGCTATACGCTCTACCGACAAGCAGCAACGCTACACTCAGTTAAAGCAACGATTGTAGGACTTATGTATTGACAGGAATCAAAAGATGTGCATTTAGCCCACTTTCTGTTTTATACCAAGTTGCACTCATACGTAGCACATTCATTTTCTGGAGCGTCCGGAGCGTCTGTCTCAACGATGGGTTTTCAACCGGATGCGATCAGATTCTGCCAGCGGATTAAAAATTCAGTGCCTTGACTTCGATCCAGCTCTAGCGTCCCCTCTAGCTGCTCTACCAACCCTTGCACTAAAGTTAGTCCTAAAGATTGAGTCTTCTCGATGTCAAATTTTTCAGGTATCCCAATCCCATTATCTCGGACTATTAGCGTCATCATCCTATTGCTATTGGCATTAAATTTTACCTGAATTTCACCCTGACGATGATTCGGAAAGGCGTATTTGAGAGAGTTAGAAACCAATTCATTAATGATTAAGCCACAGGGGATAGCAGTATCAATTTCGAGGAAAATATTATCAACCTCAAGCTTGAGAGCGATGGTATTTGAGCTGACATTGTAAGTTTCAAACAAATGCATTGTCAAATCGGGAATGTATTGACCAAAATCAATGTTCGCTAAATCTTCAGAACGGTAAAGTTTTTCGTGAACCAGTGCAATGGAGGCAATCCGATTCTGGCTATCTTGTAATACTAGAATGGCTTCTGGCTCTTTTGTTCGCCTCGCCTGCATTTGCAGGAGACTCTTGACAATTTGCAAATTGTTTTTAACTCGATGATGTATTTCCTTGAGTAATACCTCTTTTTCTTTGAGGGAAGTTTGGATTTGCTCTTGGGCTTTTTTTTGCTCTGTAATGTCATGTTGAACAGCTACATAGACTGTTCCATAATCGGGATGTTCAAAGGTGGAAATGGTCGCATGGCACCAAAAGAGAGCGCCATCTTTCTTGACATTACGGATTGCACAGCTAGCTGCACCACAGCTTTTGATTTCGCTGACGATGCGTTGGACGATGTCCTGTGCACTGCTATCTTCATCGCTGTAGTTTAATGTAGAGACAGGCTTGCCGTTTAACTCGTCTGCATTATAGCCAAACAAGCTTTCAAACTTAGAATTGGCATAAACAATCCTCCAATCAGCGGCTCGAATTAGGCAAATTCCTTCAGCCATGTTTCTGGTAATCACGGCCTGAAATTCTAGTTCTTTTTGGGCTTCCTTACGTTCTGTGATATCGGTAATTCGCACCAAATTCACGGCTCTGTCAGCAACGTTGACTCGCTTGGCTGCTAAATTCCCCCAGAACCAGTTTCCTTTTTTGGTGACGTATTCTACTTCTCGACTCCGAACCCCTTTTGTCTTCATTTCTTCAGTGATGGCAGCTAACGCTTGGGGAGTAAATTGTCGTCGTTGCAGTGTATGCCCAGCAATGCCAATTAGCTCATCTTTAGTGGTAGCTTCAAACAATTCCACCGCTCGACTGTTGCAATCAAAGGTGAGCTGAGTTTTGGGATTGACGAGAAACAGAGCATCCGTTGATTCGTTAAAAATGACTTCTCTGAGGTCTCTACTCCGAATAATTTCTAACTCTGCCTGTTTACGCTCAGTCATATCCAGCACTGTGCCAAATAGCCGAATCACTTCCCCATTATTCACAATGGGTTTGCCAGTGGCAACTAAGTATCGATAAGAGCCATCAGGGCGTAACCACTGATAGTCAAATTGGTAGGATTTTCTTTCGTGGATGGCTGCGTCTATTGATTTTTCTAATACAGCTCTATCTTCGGGAAAAAACTGCTGCAAGTGTTCTGCATAAGTCGGTTCTCCTTGCTGGGGATCGAGTCCGTAAATATGGAAGAGTTCTTCTGACCAAGTAATCGTTTGGGTGGCTATCTCGAATTCCCAACTGCCGACATGAGCAATCTTTTGTGCTTCTGATAAATGGACTTGGCTGCGTTTGAGGGCTTCCTCTGCCTGTTTGCGTTCGGTTATGTCGAAAAAAGCTCCTACACTCGCGATAATCTGCCCCTTAGCATCGCGAATTGGACTCGAATAAAGCGATAGAATCGCATGACTACCATCTCCTCGTAGGTAGTGCATTTCTTCATTAATCACGACTTCTCCCGTCAACAGCGATCGCACAATCGGGTACTCTTCGGCTTGATAAGGCGTTCCATCGAAGTGAATCGCCGAGTACTGAGCGATATCCTCAACTCCCTCACAAGGGGGAGCCGGATGTCTGAAAATAAATTCGATTTTGTTGTTCGAGAGAATTGCCTTCCCCGATGGTGCTTCGATAATCAAAATTGCCGCAGGCATTTGCTGTAACACGGCTTCCAAACGAGAGCGCTCGGACTCGATTTGCCCGAGTAATTGCTCCCGTTCTTGCTCTGCCCGGATGCGATCGCTAACATCCTTAACAATGTGAGAGGCACCGATTTGCTGCCCGTTTTCATCCCGGATGCAGCTATAGGTAATTTCGTAATAATTTCGCTTACGATTGACATCACCCAATTCCTGAATCACGGTAAACTCTTCACCCGCAAGCGCCCGCCCCCAAATCTCTACCGCCTTCGCTTGTTCCTCTGGAAGATGAGCAAGCGCCTCAATTAGACTTGTTCCGATTTCTATTTCTTGACCGAAAATTTTGAGAAATTCCGCTCTATAGGCCCTGTTGAAGGTGATATACCGAAAATTCAGATCGAGGGCGGCAATTAAATCAGTAGTTCCCTCAATTAAGTTGCTCAAAAGCGATTGCTGTTCTCGAATTAACCGCTCGTTTTGCTTGCGCTGGGTAATGTCACGGGCAATCTTTGAAATTCCTATAATCTTTCCCGTAATATCTTTGATGGGAGAAATTGTCAAGGAGACATCAATCAACTGACCATCTTTTCGCTGCCGCACGGTTTCATAAGACTCGACTTTTTCTCCCCGTCGGATTTTTTCCAGAATTTTTGCTAATTCATCCCTGCATTCGGGAGGCATCAACAGCGCGATCGAGCGACCGATCATTTCTGAAGCACGATAGCCAAAAATCTTTTGGGCCCCGGCATTCCAGCTTGCAATAATCCCATCTAGGGTTTTGGCAATAATGGCATCTTCCGAAGATTCCACAATGGCAGCCAATTGAGAACGTAACTCCATGGTGGCTTTATGCCGGGATAACGCGATTTGAATTGTGGAGTTCAATTCTCGCTCTTCAAACGGTTTAAGCAGGTATCCATAAGGTTGAGTGGTGTTAGCCCGTTGTAGAGTCTCGCTATCTGAGTAAGCGGTCAGAAAAACGACAGGAATGTGACAACGAGAATAAATTTGCTCGGCTGCTTCTATGCCATCAATTTCCCCTTGCAGGATAATATCCATGAGGACTAAATCGGGCTGCAATTCAATGGCTTTTTGAATCGCCTCTTCCCCAGTAGCCAGGGTAGCAGGGACAGCATAATGCAGTTTTTCTAAACTGTGTTTAATATCTTGGGCTGTCACCCACTCATCTTCTACGACCAAAACGGTGATATTGTCCATAACTCTCGACCTGCCAATTTTGGATGCTGAACTGGCTCAAGACGGATTAGGCGGAATCCAGGGTAATGTAACTATGAAGGTTGTTCCCTGACCCACTTCACTTTCAACAGTAATTTGTCCGCCTTGTAACTCAACTGAATGCTTAACAATTGATAACCCCAATCCAGTTCCCCGAATTTGACCCACATTACTGGCACGAGAAAACGGTTTGAAGAGACGTTTTTGGTCTTCCGCAGAAATCCCAATGCCCTGGTCTTTAACTTGAAAACAAATTTGCTGATTTTGCTCAGAAAGGGTGAGAGAAATTTGACCCCCTTGGGGGGAATATTTAATGGCGTTGGAAAGGAGATTATTTAAGATATGCCATAAAAGCCTTTCATCTAACATTGCCTCCGTATAGTGGCTCGGTTTAGTGAAGGTCAATTGATACTGTTTACTTAAATTTAATTTCGTTATTTCGACTAGATTTTGACAAAATTTAACGACATCTACAGTTTTGATATTTAGCTCTATTTGTCCATAAGTGGTCTCTTCCATCATCAATATATCTTCTAATAATCGATTCATGCTCTTCGCTGCTTCCTGAATATGCTGTATATATTTTTGTTTCTGTTCTTCACTGCATATATCTTCGTAGATTTGAAGAATTTCAAGTGAAGATTGAATCACACATAAGGAATTACGAAATTCATGAGATGCCA
>JBFLZA010000592.1:0-5748 GCA_040756535.1 Cyanobacteriota bacterium | reverse complement strand
GAAAATCGCGCCCGATTGAGGGTGCAGCGACAGATTGAGCAAGCTGCCAAGTTGTGGTGGCAACACGGCAAGCAAACGGATTTTCTGCTACAAGGCGTTCGTTTGGCAGAGGCAGAAGAGATTTATCTCAATCACAAAGACGAACTTTCTGAAGAGGTTGAGGAGTTTATTGAGGCAGGCTTAGCCCAACAGCGACGGCAACAGTTGCAGGAAAAAAAACGATTGAGACGGGCGCAAATTGCAGCGGCTGCGATCGCTATTTTGGGGTTAGCCGCATCAGGTTTGGGGGGAGCCGCTTATTGGCAAGGGCGAAAAGCCCAGCAGAACGAAATTACGGCGCTCAATTCTTTGTCTCAAGCTAACTGGGCGTCCAACAAGCAGCTAGAGGCGTTGATAGCCAGTGTGCAAGCAGGACAACGGCTAAAGAATTTGAGAGGGCTGGTCGGCTCAGCGGACTTACACACAACTACAGAAAAAACGCTGCGGCAGGTAGTACAGAGAATTCAAGAGCGCAATCGTTTAGAGGGTCATAGTGATGGTGTCAATAGCGTTAGTTTTAGCCCTGATGGCAAAATAATTGCCTCCGCTGGTTTAGATAACACCATTAAATTTTGGAACCGGGAAGGACAGGAACTCAAAACACTGCGAGGGCATAGAGATGCTGTGACTAGCATCAGTTTTAGTCCGGACAGTCAAATCCTTGCCTCTGCCAGTGTTGACGAAACTATTAAGCTCTGGAACTTAGAGGGTGAAGAACTGAAAACGCTCCAAGGGCATCGCGACAGAGTTAGTAGTGTTAGTTTCAGCCCGGACAGTCAAATCCTTGCCTCTGCCAGTGCTGACAAGACAATTAAAATTTGGAACTTAAAGGGAGAAGAACTGAAAACTCTGCGAGGACACAGTGCCTGGGTTAGTAGCGTTAGCTTTAGTCCAGACGGGAAAACTATTGCTTCTGCCAGTGCTGATCGCACTGTGCGACTTTGGAACCTAGATGGGAAAGAATTGCAAATTATTCCAGCCCATCAAGCTGAAGTTCTGGAAGTAAGTTTTAGTCCCAATGGTCAAATGCTTGCTTCTGGCAGTGCTGACAGAAAGGTTAAGCTCTGGAATTTAGATGGTAGCCTGAGAACAACCATAGAAGGTCACAATAACTGGATTAACAGCGTTAGGTTTAGCCCCGACGGTCAAACAATTGCCTCTGCTGGTGGGGACAACACTATTAAAATTTGGAGTCTCAATGGGCAAGAGATCGATACTCTTAGAGGACATGGTGCCGATGTTAGAGAGATCAGTTTTAGCCCTGACAGTCAGTTGTTAGCGTCAGCTAGTCATGACAAAAGTGTCAAACTCTGGAGCCTCAATAGTATTAAACCGCTAATAACGCTTCAGGGACACCAACAGCCAGTAACTAGCGTCAGTTTCAGCCCTGATAGTCAAACAGTGGCTACAGCTAGCATGGATAATACAATTAAACTCTGGAACATTAATGGTCAGGAGTTTTTAACTCTCAAGGGGCATAAGGATTGGGTAATTGATGTAAGTTTTAGCCCCGATGGTCAACTCATCGCTTCTTCTAGTCGAGACAAAACGCTCAAGTTTTGGAGTTCTAATGGCAAGGAACTAAAAACCGTAAAAGGACATAGCGATGATGTTAATAGCATTAGTTTCAGCCCTGATGGCCAACTTATTGCCTCCGCTAGTGATGACCAGAAGATAAAACTTTGGAATTTTCAGGGTAAGGAATTGAGAACCTTAGAAGGACATAGCGGACCAGTCTACGGCATTAGTTTTAGTCCTGAGGGTCAACTAATTGCCTCTGCTAGTAAAGACGGAACTGTTATCCTTTGGACTGTTGATGGTAAACTATTGAAAATTCTTTCGGGACATAAAGATGAAGTTTGGGGCGTTAGCTTTAGCCCGGATGGTCAAATGATTGCCTCTGCTAGCAAGGATAAAAAAGTTAAACTTTGGAGTCGAGACGGTAAGTTGCTCGAAACCCTCACAGGACACAATGACCGAGTTTGGGACGTGAGTTTTAGCCCGGATGAAAAGTTTCTTGCTTCAACTAGCGATGACAAAACAGTTAAGCTTTGGAGTATGAGCAGTTATCAGGAAATCTATACGCTTCAAGGACATCAGGCTGGGGTATTTCGAGTCAGGTTTAGTCCTAAGGGAAAAATTTTAGTATCTACAAGTTTCGACAAAACTGCAAAACTGTGGAGTCATGATAGTTCTGGGTTACGAACTTTGAATTTAGATGAGTTACTCTCTTATAGCTGTAACTGGCTACTGGGCTATTTAAGGCATAATCCTCAGGTTGGTAAAGACGATCGCCTACTTTGTCAGTAGCCAGTTAACACAAACTTACTTAGTCAATCACACAATCACAGTCCTCTAACGGCTAGGAAGATTTCTCGGCTGCTGAAGGTCTACAGGCTGACGAAGTTCTCCTGGTTGCTGAGGATTAATGGGTTGCCCTCGCTCGATGATTCTCTCGCCGAGTGAAGGAGTTGGTTCGCAAAAAATCCAAAAGCAAGGAGGCAACTCATTACCCCTAAGCGAACGAATTAGTGTTCTAGGAGTTGTGCGTGGTAATTCTACCTCTTCAAGCAGTAGGGGCTTAATCTGATTTACCCTATCTCTATCAACCGTGTTTTTTTCACCAGCCAGACCTTGACCCGCAATTGCCACTAATACTGTTAATACAATTAGCGTGTTCTTGAGAAAGTTTTTCATCTTAGTTACCTCCTTGGAATACTATCAAGAGGCTAAACGCTCTCTTTAGAGTTTTTCTACTTGAGTAATAGAAACTCCGGAAGAAGTTTTAATAACAAAGCTCCTTCTTCATTTTTTCGAGATACTCAAGCGCTGATTGGCTTTTAGAATTGGTAGATAAACCTGAATCGCCTTATTCTAGGCTGTCTGCTGAAATCAGCTTATAAACGATAGGAAGTGTATACCAACTAACTTAAATTATTCAACCAATCTCCAGAGTCATCTATGGGACGCTATTTAAACTGTCCTTGGCTTGTCAATAGACTCAATCTTGGCAATGAAAGTAAAATCTCTTGTCTTCAAAGTTTGTAGGTTAAACGATTCCCATTTGTCATGGCTTTCCCAGTAGTTTTATTAGCATTCGGCAGAGCTGTTTTCTACTATAAATACAGAATGTAGTATTTGGCTCAGCCAAACGTTGAGTTGAAGTTTTCGCGATTGTCTATTTATTCTTCGAGTCTCACGAACGTTGATTCAATTCGAGGTTCATAGTCATCCTCTTTGATTCGTGAATAATCCGGGTGAGGATAGGGGAACAGGGAATAAGGAACGGAGAACAGAAAATTTCATAAATTATTTAGGACTGCCATAATATTTATGTTTGAACCTGAAGACGTGATAGAAGGTGCGCGTGCCATCCGCTCCTACCTACCAGAACTGCTAGAACCCGAGGCGGCTGTGCTGGTAGATCAAAAATTGGCTAACTTGTTGGCAGAGGCTAAGGCAGAGAAGTCGGTCGATAAGCAGATATTGGAACTCTTGAAAAGTTATACTACGACTCGAAATTGGCTGGCAGAGTTCCTCAGTCCAAAACAAGTATCCAAGGGATACCAGCGACTACCGGGCAGCAGTCAAGCCATATCTGCTCAGAAATATGTTTGTCCCGAAGGAGACTATATTTGGTATCAGCGCTCCATCGGAATGCCTACACCAACTTGTCCGACTCACGGCGAGCTGATTCCTGTTGATGAGGGGTAGCAAGTAAGATGCCAACCAAATTTATAGAAAGTTTAGGAGGTAAGTTAGCAGAGCGCTGGAGTGCCGCTTTGCTAACACCTGCCTTCGTCTTCTGGTTGGGAGGATTGGCAGCCTTCCTTTGGCGCTTTGGCTGGAATCGTCTAGCAAATTGGCTTACAGGACAATCCGAATCCATTCAAATTGCCCTACTGGTTGTCAGCTTACTAGTGGTTGCAGCCTCTGCCTTTGTCGTTCAACTGTTTGAACTTCCGGTCATTAAATTCCTAGAGGGCTACTGGCCGAGCTGGATGCGACCACTTCGACGCCTACTACTCCAACGACAACGCTATTGGTTAAGGCAAAAAGAGCAACGATGGCAAAATCTGGCAACTCAGCAAGACAAACAGAGCTTGACTCCAGAGGAAATGGATGAGTTCGTGGCGCTAGACTGGCAACTTCGGCAGTTTTCCGCTCGACCGGAGCGACTAATGCCTACAAGGTTGGGCAATCTTCTCCGGGCCGCAGAGGAACAGCCGTTGAACAAGTATGGGCTGGATGCCGTCATTTGTTGGCCTCGCTTATGGCTAGTCTTACCTGATGATGTGAGGAAAGAGCTACAAGAATCCCGATCTGAACTCAATAGTGCTGCTCGCATTTGGCTCTGGGGTCTATTGTTCCTCGTCTGGACTATGTGGACACCGTGGGCTATCATCGTTGCCTTGCTCTGTGCAATGTTTGCCTATCGCTGGATGCTGAGCGCGACAGAAACTTACGCTGACTTATTAGAGTCTGCCTTCGATTTGCACCGCACAGCCCTATACCAGTCTCTACGCTGGCCTCTACCCGCTAATCCTGCTGAAGAGCTTCAGATGGGTCGGCAGTTAACCGAGTATCTGTGGCGTGGTTCTAACCAAACAAAACCAGATTTTACAAACTCTAACTAGTACAGGCTGGCAGAAATAAGTGACCACTTCCTGACATATGAGCGGGTGATTTTAGCTGGTTACTGGACATTGGCAAATTTGAGCGAGGACAGGGAGCGATCGCAAAAAAAGAAATCACACCTGCTTATTTCCATCGTGATGCACTAGAAGTGAGCGATGGGAGAGCTAGCCGATGGTGATACTATTGCGATCCTATGGATGAATAAAATTCTGAAATGTTGCTCTGAACGTTCTCTAGTAGGGCTAGTATTTTCTCTATGCAAGGTTTTGTATAGAAATTCAATATTTCTGCTTTTGATGCTCCACGAAACGATAGTCTGATACGCTCCAGGATGAAACGCTCACACATAAGATCCTGACCATCGAATATTTGGAAAAAGCCAGAAGTTTTAGTCAAAAGTACCCTTGCGGGTACTGTCAAGTTCCAAGGAGCTTTGGCAATATAGTTGATAGTTAAACTCTCCAACAATACAGGTGCAGAGAACTACTACTGCTACTGCTGTTCAGGGAGCATTAATCTACAGCTTGAATTAGGTATTTCCCTTGCTTAGTAGCACATTTCATTGGAATGGGAACGAGGTAGCTGCATACAGAGTGCAAGATGCGGCTTAAATTCTGATTTTCTAGCAACCATTAGAGCTTTACAAACTTCTAAAGCCTTTAAGTACCACTTAGATTTAAGGAGGCTTTGAAGCCATTTCGCTTTATTTCATACCTATCTCGGTACTCCATCCCTAAATACAAATCTGTTTGAACTCTTTCTCTAAATTTATGGAGGTTCACTGTGGCAACTAGTGAAGATAAAATGTTCAAGGCTCTCCTGGGGAAACTTTACCAAGTGCTTAACGCAGGAGACGACCCTAACCTGCCAAATCCAGGAGACAATTTTATTGCTTGGTGTACTCCCGGCATTCGCTGGGATGAAGAAGATCTCGAATTTATCCGCAAAGGGGTACTAAACGGTACCACTGTTCAAGACCTTACGGAGTCATTAAATGAAGCTGAGGACTTTGCCAGACTAGTTAATTTGATTCCCGATGTGTCGGGGATTTATGACAATAGACAACAAACT
>JBFLZA010000591.1:0-5752 GCA_040756535.1 Cyanobacteriota bacterium | reverse complement strand
CCATCCGGGCTAAAGGCGACTGAGGTGACAGGCTCCTGATGCCCCTCAAAAGGTTGACCAATCGGATTACCCTTCAAGTCCCACAACCGCACGGTCTTGTCCCGACTGCCACTGACAATGTACTGTCCATTCGGGCTAAAGGCGACTGAGCTGACAGCATCCTGATGCCCTGTGAAATGGTTGCGCTCACGGGCGGCTTCTAGGGCACTGAGTAAACTGGATTGAACAGAATCAAAAGCGGCGTCTAAGAAGGGTTTTAAGAGTGATTGACTTCGGCCAGTTGCTTCAATGGCGAGAACTAGCCCCTCTACAGGGTTGACAGTTAATAAGTTCCCCACGCTTGCTGCTTTTTCTCGCAAGATAGACAGCTCCAGCTGAACAAAGGCATAAACGGTTAATCCAGATAGCGAGGCGATAACTATAGTGACAATGCCGCTAGTGCGACGAAGTTTGTTGCGCCTCAGCTGAATACTGTTTTTGACAAACTCTGACTCTAGAGAATTTAACCAGCTATCAGCTGAGTTCAGTGCCTCTTTCAATAAATTGAGACGAGGATCTGCATCCCAAAGAAATTGTGAAGGCTTCTGACGGGTCTGCTGTTCAGAAGCTGATACGTTTCGCCATCGCCCAACCTTCGCCTTGATTTTGTTGAGTAACTGATCTGCTAAGTTATCAGCGGTGTTGAGTTTTTCATCCAACCAATTAAACAAAGGTTGAACGTTAACTAGATAATTGGCTGGCTGTTCCTTTCGTTTAATCTGCCACTCTTCAGCGGCAGGAGTTAAACGTCGTTGCAGGAGTAGATTGCCTAAATTCTCTTCTTTCCACGTTCGCAGCTTCTGCCATCCCCGCACTAAGGCATCATGAGCCGGTTCGACATACTCCTTACCTTCGGGATCTCGTCCCTTCACCAGTAACCGTGCATCGACAAACCGCCTAATGACTTCTTTCACCCGCCCATTTTCGGGTTCTGGATACTCTAATTCGCTGCACAGCACTTGTCTGCGTGCCAACTCACCCCCACCGACTGCTACCATTCGTAGCATCACATGGCGAATTGTTTTTGCATAAGCGGGGTCAAGTTTAACTAATTCATCATATTCACAGTCAGCTCTTCGAGTTAAGGAATGAATCACGCCTCCCAGATGTTCATAATCGGATTGAGTAATGGCGCGATTATTCCGTTCACCTTTTCTAGAACTCTTAATATATTTGAGATAAAGTTCACTCAATGTGAAAGAAAGGAGCGGTAACGCTCCTGGCATTTGAGCCACGTCATCAATCAGGTGATCAATGAGTTGAGGTGGCTCGAAATACATCACCCGTGCGGTTGCCGGTTCAGTAATCGCTTCTCGCAATTCTTCCCGCGTCATGGCTGGCACTCTAAATCGTGCTTCCATCCAATAGTCTTTTAAAGCGGTGTTTTCAAATTGCGGTTCAAAATCTGAACGCAGCGTCAGCACAATATGTAACCGTTCTGGATAAGTGACTAAAGCTTGTTTCAATAACTCCAAAAATTGTTCACGCTCTGTTTTATTAGGGCAGAGTGTAAATAATTCTTCAGATTGGTCAATAATCAGCAGCAGCTGAGATTGTGGATTAAGCTGCATCCAATGACCTAGATTGTTCAGCAGTGTTTCAGTTGCTTGTTGATAGTTTCCCTTATCGACATGAGTCGTTGCAGCGCTTTCCTGGGGTAAGATGCGGTTCAAGGCACTAAACGGTGCTTCTCCTAAACGGATGGGCGGAAGGATCTGCCACGCCCATTGGGGAGTGTCCGGGTGTTCCAGTGTTGGCACCCCGACAGATTGGCTGAGGTTTCTCAGCTGAGGGATTAATCCGGCTTTGACTAAGCTCGATTTTCCTGAACCGGAAGCCCCTAAGACGACGGTCAGCGGATGGGATGCAACAAATTCTGTCAGCTGAGCAATTAGACCTTGGCGACCAAAGAATAGATGGCGGTGTTCTTCGTCAAAGGATTCTAATCCTCGGTAAGGATTCGTTTTTTCATCCAGTTTCGGGGCGTCTTCTAATCGCTTGGGGTTAAAACCTGGAATGGGAAAGATGTACTCTCCTTTGTCGTGGCGCTTCATCTGACAGAATTCGGGCGTTTGTTTAGCTAAAGTTTTTCCTAACTCGCTGTGTAGATAGACATACAATTCTGTGGCTGTGATTACACCATCACTGGTAAAGTCAGCGGCTCCTGAGAGCGCTTTTAATAACAATTGAGCAAAAGGGGAATGGTCTTCCCCTTCACCCCGTTGTCCAAAACGATAAAGGGAATCCGCTGCTTTTTCATCATGAGCCGCTGAAGTGATGACCTGTTGAGCAAACCCTGTAACGAAGCGTTCATACCGTTCTCGATAGACTTTCTGAGAACGAACGACTTGTCTGGAGTGTCCGGCCCAACGAAAACTCCCCGCAAAGCAGCAATCTAAAACTACCAATAAATGACGACAAGGAAGCTTAACTAAGGCATCATGCAGATGTTGCATGGGTATCCAGCTGTTTTGATTCACCAGATGAGCATCTTGAGGCACCAGAAACCCGGCGGGGCCATCGGCGTTATCAATCCCATCGACGGCAATCCCGTGTCCAGCAAAGTAGAATAACACACGGTCATTGGGGTGAACGGAAATTGAAGTGCCATCCTGAAGTGGAATTGCTTGGGATTGAAAGGCGGTAAACAGTTCAGTCAGCTGAGCGAAGGTGGCTTGAGTATCTAACAGCTGTAGGACTTGATAATGATATGTTTCTTTGAGACTTTTCGCCAGTTGAGTGGCATCATTAACCGCTGTTTTGAGGGAAGGAATCCCATTGATATATTGATTGATTCCAATGACCACAGCTAGACTACGTTTAATCTCTGCCATAGAGGCCTCAAAACTCTGTTAACTATTGATTTTTTCAAGCGATGAATTGGTCACTCAAAATCTATCTGATAGATGTGCTGAGTGTTCTCAATATGTTAAATCAGCCCGAAGCAAATACGGTTTCTTAGGAGAGGGATAACTTGCAGATTTTTCGTGTTAACGTAGCGGGCTGGAGTCGGGATTGTCATTACTCTTACTAAAAACTAATGACTAACGATTGACTGGTTTTTTCTGGCTTGGCTGGTTCGGTTTGGGGTGATCGCTTCAACCTCGTTAAACCGAAAGTTGCTCCTGCCAGCAGCAATATAATTGCCCCAATCAGTGCAGCATTTAACCAACTCCGATTCTCAGCTTCTCGATCAATGTTGTTTGATGCAATTGGCTCAGATACTGGAAGTTGTTCAGATATAGGAGGTTGGATGAATGGGCTATGCTGGCTAAGCTCTTGATGGGAGACAGTAGCCGCAGCATCTAGGTTAGGTGGGAGAGCGATGGGATTAGTGTCTTCTGGAGGCGTTGAAGAAGCGATAGGCGAAGCTATGCTCTCCGGGTTAATTACCTCTAATGCCGGTTGGGATTTTCCACTTAGGCTTGAGTGGAGAGCGATTGCTAAAGCATCCAAACCCGCCTTAGTTGTGAAGTAGGTGAGATGGTCGCAGGCAGCATCGGGTAGTAATATCCTGGGCTGAGGCGATCGCGTAGAACTGACACTTTTGATGCTGGCTAGAGTAACAGCAATATCGTTAGGTTGCTCAAAAAACGTTAGATTGACGACTTTGTCCACAGCCTTGCCAAAGAGCCTCTCCATGAGTCGCTTTAACGAGCTAGAATTCTTCCCCGGCTGGGCTTCTATAGCTGCTGGAACAATCGAGCGATCGCCCGCAATAATTGTATAGGGAATGTGGGGGTCTGGATTTTGTGCGATCGCTTTCAAGAAAGGAGAATCTGGCTGCATTTGCTCTAGAGAATAGTCATTACTCTCCAGGAATTGAAGTAAGTCAGCCACAACTTTAGTTGGCCAGACAATTGCCGAAAGTTGATTGAGTCCTATACCCAGAGCTGCAAAAATCCAATCCTGTATAGCAGGCCAAGGAGAGCCACCGTTTGGCGTCCCCAACATCACTAAGTGTTGAACGATTTGATTACCGCCTTCTCGCTCAATAAACCAACGAGAGACTAACCCGCCCATTGAGTGAGCCACAATATGCAGTTCTTTTCCGTGGTTCGGCCCCAAACCTACAGCTTCTAACCGTTGCCTGAGCAGTCGTCCATTCTCCTCAATCGTCGTTTGCAGATTCTCGTAGTCGAACCCTAAGACAAGGTCATACAGTTCACTCAAGCGTCGCTGTTGCCCATCCACCTCAACTGTGGCACGTCGGATACTGGGAACCATACTTTGCGTGTCCCCAATAATGCCATGAATGTACAGCACTATCTTCTGGGCTTGGGCAACCTGCGCCTTAACCTTCTGTTGATTTTTCTCATAAACTACTGTCTCATCATCCCTGACCTCGGCTGCCGATAAAATGGGGTACTCAAAGGGACTGCCCAACTTTTGACTCACCACTTTTTGAAAGAAGATACGGATTGAACCCTGTAAACTGCGGCTGCTTACTAAGGGTTTGGGCAATCGTTCCAGGGTAATCTCAGTCTTGCCTTGCTCAGTTGTCACGCCTTGACCTAATGGCAGGAAAAACTCACCATCAAAAGCGATCGGTAACAGGTGTTCGCCCTCCGCCAATGCTGTATCAACCACCAACTTGAGGGGGGCTTCTGGTGTCACAACCGTGTAATCTTGTACATCATCTAGCTCCAAGGCACTTAAGCCTGGATCGCTGCCTCTAGTGGTTGTGAATTGAAACGTTTCAGTTAGATCGGAGTCTTGCCGTAGAATAGCTGGCAGAATCAGATTTCCTAAATCCCTACTAGCCTGCGGTATGGTAGTAAGCGCCGCTTTGGCTTGCAGACTCGGATGGGGTTGCAACTCAACCACACCCTGCTGTAGGACAGTGCTTTCGTTAGACTTAAGGACTTTCCCATCCTGGGGTCGCACAACTGTAAACGTAACGGCCTTTGTCATCCAATCATCGCAGTTTCCTCCGGAGCGCACGACCTCACGAGTATGTACTCCGCTCATTAAACGGTTGAGCGTACCTTGCCCGAATCCTCTAGTGCCGAAAGGAGGCAAGTCCAGGGCTGGTTGCTCTAGCAAACTGGCATCAAAATCTGTAGTGCTGACAATCAGCTTGAATACATCCTTATACTCAGTAATACCCTGTTCCAAGAAGTCCTCTGGGATGACAAAGATCAGGTCATCAAAGCTCTCGACTGTTCCGTCTCCTTCTGTTCCTTTGGGTGGAATCCGTAGACTACTTCTCTCGTCAAAGAAGGGGACACTTACAGAGAAGCTCTCTGAGATATCGATGACATTACAGAAGAGCGTTTTCTGACTGTGATTGGTCAGTTTTATTTTTATTTTTGGCGGTACCCATTCACCATTTTCGTAGCTGTACTCTACACGCTGCTCAGCAGCACCTTTTGTTGAACCATCCTGAGGCGATTCAGAAGTATCTCGGCCAGAAAGGATGATAACCTCCATCTCCACATCATTCGGTTTAATTCGACTGGTAGCAGGGCTGGAGAGTTCGAGAATATTATTCCAACGGGCGATATGTTCTAAGCGCTGAATAACCTGCTCTGCACGTTCAGAAGTGTAACCCGCCTCATCCGGTTTTACAGGAATTGGCGCAACTAAAGGACGGTCATCAGTCGGCTGTGTAATCCCGTACTGACCATTACGAACTAGCAGATTGTAATCGGCATCGCTAGCTACGTCTACTTGATGCACGAATAATGAATGTCCTGCATCAGGCCCGGCT
>JBFLZA010000590.1:0-5778 GCA_040756535.1 Cyanobacteriota bacterium | reverse complement strand
GTAACTCTTCCCTTAACTCCCTTTCCTGCTTGGCTTCTAATCCTTTTTTACCTGAGCTTTGTAATCGCTCAGACTCGGCTAATTGATTTTTAATATCAATCATTCTGGCATTATTGAGCGAAGACATATTGAGATTATGTTTTTGCTCAGACTCGTATTCTTCATCTTTAATAGCGTCATCAGCAATTAAGCCACGAGCGCGGGCTTGGGCAGTAGACAAATCGCCGCGTGATTTGTAAATTTCAGCTAATCCTTTGCCTTTTTTAAATGCCGTTTCGGACTCCAGTACTGCTTTGTTGAGCGCGTCTTGGGCGGCGGCTGTCGCCTCAGCTTGAGCTTGTAGCTTGAGTAGCTGATTTTTGAGTAATTCGGAAGTTCTAGCTGTATTTACCCCTCGCTTGGCTTGGTCATCTAGCCCTCCGGTAAGCAAGTCAATTTGCTCTTTAGTTAGAGGGATTTGTTTATTGAGTTGTTTAAGAGCTTCGCTGTATTTAAAATCTAGCCTGGCATCACTATCAGCTGCGTCTATCTGGGCTTGGGATACACCGTTTAAGGCGTTAGCTAGGGCTTTGGCTCCGTCTTCTGCCACAATCAACCCTACGGCAAGAGCGGCTAAAGATGCCAATAAAACAGGATTAGCCGCTACCGTGGCAAGCATGGCTTTAGCTACAAAAGGCAGGGTAACGGTCGCAAAGGTCATTAATAGCCCACCTAACGCAGTGATACTAGGAATCAGTGCAACGGTAACAGTTAGTGCCACTGCGGCTAACGCTGATTGCACTATCTTGGCGTTCTTTTGCGTAAAATCGAGCGAATTTGAAAGAGCGTCAAAAAGGGCGATCGCTGCTGGGCTAATTGCGTCCCCAATTTGGCGGTTGATGTCGGCGAAGGAATTCTGTAACCGTTGCAAGGATGCGGCTGCTGTTCCAGACGCACCGACAACACCCCCAGAGGTTTCAGACGTTAATTGATCTGAAAATTTATCTAGTTCATCCAGCCCAGCCTTCCCCGATTCCTGTAATTTCCCAAGCTCTGCGGTAGAAATTCCCAACGCCCTAGCGAAAATTTGCACGGCACCAGGGATACGCTCACCCAACTGCCCCCTTAATTCCTCGGCTTGCACAGTCCCCTTTGAAATCATCTGCGTAACTGCTAGCAATGCGCCTTCTGTTTGCTCGGAAGTTAAGTTGTAGACGCGGGACGCTTGGGCGATCGCTGTAAACATTTTACGAGTTTTAGCTCCTTCAAATGATGTTCCACGGGCAGCAGCGGTAAGTTGAGTAAATCCTTTGATTGAGGTTTCCAGAGGTAATGAAAGCCTCTCGGCTTCTTTGCGGACAAACTCTAGGCTTTCTACTCCCTGCCCACCGCTGGCAAAGTCTAAAGATTTTTCTAGCGCTTCAAATCTTAGTGAAGCTTGGAAAGCTGTTACACCCAACTGCTGCAACTGCTGCTGTGCCAAACTCACAACTTGAAACGCTAAAAATCCTTTAACTAGTGAAAGAACATTTTTTAGCAGCCCTGGCATCTTCAAATTGAGGTCAGCAAAAAAGCCACCTGGCCCACTGGAAGGGCTTTGACCTAGTAGCTTAAGTGACTCCCTAACTTGTTGATTGTATCGGTTGAGACGGGCGAGGTCTTTGTCAGAGATATTTTTTTGAGAAGCGATCGCACTTCCTTGAGAGCTTGCGCCGCGTAAATCATTGGCTACGGGTTGCAGTCTCCTAGCTCGTACTACTTGGGGGTCAAGCTCTGCTACTCGCGCCCTATCAGCATCTACCTGTGTTCCTAGCTGATTTAATTGCCCTGAGAGCCGTTGCAAGTCCCCTGCGGTAAGTGGCGGCACTCTCCCCTCCTTAGCCGCCCGAACTTTTTTTATAATCTGCTGAATGCGTTTTTCATTTTCAGCAACTTGCTTTTGCAGCATTTCCGACTCGGTGACGGATGCCTTGCCGATCGCTATTTGGGAATCTAAATCAACCAATATTGCCTGCGCTTGTTGGTTTAGCGCTTGGGCTTGCTTCCTACTTCCTGAAGTGCGGAAGTCTTGAAGCTCACCACGTAAATTATTAAATGCTTTACCCACGCTCGGTAGCCTACTCTGTGGGCGCTGTTCAGCAATATCTACAGGTGCGGTTTGATCAATTCCATAGCTGCGAAGGCGACCTTCAAGTTTGCGCTGTGACTGTTGCTCATTGTACCGGGCGCGGGCTTCGATTTGAGCCACTTGCCCATCAACTTGAGCTTCTAGCTGTTTAAGTGCAGCTTGAGCTTGTTTGAATGAGACTTCCGAGCTTTTTACTGTAGCTTGGTTCCGCCTTTGGGCTGACTTATCTTGCTTGGCTTGAGAAGCGCGAATTATAGCTGATACTTTTTGAACTGCGACATCAGCGCTGATTAGCCCGCTCAACATCTGGCTGTTGATTTGCTGGACTAACTTGGCGGTATCCTTATTAGCAATATCTGCGCTCTGGATTAATCGGCTAATTCGCGTTCTTGATTGCTCGTCACGCCGACTTTGAGCGTCAGCAAACGATAGGGGGTTTGCGGCTGGAAGCGAAAATTGCAAGTCGGATACAGACTGAAGGGAAGAGGCTCTTGCAGGCGCTGGGGATGAGCTAACTGCTGTGAGTCTCGTTTGAGCGGCAATACGTTGCTTGCCAAGAGTAGCGATCGCAGCCCTTAATAAATTCCTTTGCTGCTCGTCTAAATCTTGCGCTAGCGCTGATGCGTAAACTTTTCTAGCTTCAGAGATGCCATCTAGCACTAACCGTAGGTTAGCTGCAAGCTCAGGATCGTTTTTCTTTTGGGCGGCGGATTTAATGTTTTGGCTGAAGTAGCGGCTAGTTTCACTAATTTCTTGCTTAAGCTGTGGTGCAGGCAATTTCCTTAAATCTTGGGCGTCTTGCTGCACCTGGGGGTTAACTTTAGAAAAGAGAGGAATTCTAAAAGCCAACTCTTCTGGATTTACCTGCTGTTGCAGCATTTGGCGCAGTTCGCCAACTTTCTTATTGGAGTAGCCGCTAACACCGGAGGAACGAGCGATCGCTGTAAGCTGCTTTCCGGTTAATTGCTCCAAGGCTGCCTTATTTTCGGCAGCAATGCTATTAAAAAATTGTTCTTGCGCCTTGGCGCGGGTAGCGTTGAGTTCTCGCTGACGCTCGGTTAATTTAGTTTTCAGTGAAGGGATATTTTGTGGGGCAGAAATACCTTTAACGTAATTTAGAATTTCTTGGGCGTAGCGATCTGCAAAAGTATAAGCGTCCATCTCCGTTTTTTGGACTACTGCTCTTTGCTCAGGTGAAGCCCCTTTTGATGCGATATCTGTTGAGCCTTTGATTCTACCTTGCAGCCTAATTAATTCTTCATCACTTGGGCGAACGTATTTTACGCCTGTACCTTGCAAATTCTTGCCATAATCAAATTGCATGGCATGGCGCAATTCATGAGAAATAAGCTCTATAAGCTCTTTGCTTATTTTCCCTGAAACGAGCTTTTTATAGTCTTCAGCACCGATGTTTATTGAGTTGGTTTGCTTATTGTAAGAACCAAGATTAGCGGTTTTAATACGTGGATCAACCGTTAAGTTAGGAATATCAGAGCTTTTAATTCTCTTTCCCGATAGCTCGCCAACTTTTTCTATTATCTTTTGATAATTTTCTAAAATAGGCTGAACATTCGGGAATGCGTCCGGGAATAGTTGAGCGCCTGTCGGGGAAGACTTCTGCTTCGTTCCAGTAGCTTGCCTAACTAACCTAGCTTGGGCGGCTAGATAATCTTGATCTGACGGTTTAACGCTGCTTTTCTCTTGCTGCTTTTGCTCCCTAGCCTTTTGCTTTTGGCTAGCAGCATTCGCAGCAGCGGCTATTTCAGACTCAGCCTGGTCTATCTGGTCAATTACTTGATTACGCTGCTGAATGGTTTGTTTTAATAAATCAGATTTTTCTTGATCTGATGATGTGAAGTTGAGTTGAAAATTATAATCATCAACTAAATTTTGTAATTGCTTCTTATAGACTGCAATATCTTTTCTTAAGTTTTGAATAGTAGAAATATTGCTGCCAATATCACTAGTTATAGTATTGATTACCTGATCAAATTCCTGATTAACCTTCGCAGTTCGCTCTCTAATTGCTGCTATTTCAGGTTGCCTTACTCCGAGTAATTCTAGTTGAGCAACAATAGGTGAAACAGGCGTTGATAACTGCTTGATTTTACCTTGGATAGTTTGACGTTGCCGGACTATGCCAGTAAGAGACTGCGAGGACTTAGCAAGCTCAACTTCTAGCTTGGCTAGCTCTTGCACAGTGGCAGGCGCTGACTGCACTTGCTTTGCAATTTGCGCTCTGAGGGTATCGTCAATTCTAGTGCCTTGAGATTCCAGCCTTTTAAGTATTTGTTCTTGCTTTTTAGCTAACTGTTCACGCTTAGAAGCGATCGCTTGCTGGGCAGAAGTTACTCGCTCCTGTGCTGCTTGCTGTTGAGCAACTAACTGCGTATCTTGATTACGTAATTGTGAAGTTTGCTGTTGTCTTTGAGGTGTTTTAACAACAAAGTCTGCAAGCTGAGTTCCTAACTCTCGTCTTGCTAGGGTAAGGTTACCCTGCTGCCTTTGCCCTTCCCGTGCCTTTTGAGACTGCGATGCAATCAATGCATCCGACTCTCCAACGGTGGTAGTTAAAAACTGTTTGAAGTCTAGTTGTGCCTGCTTTACAGAATCTTTACTAAATAATGATTTAGCTAGCTTCCCGCCAATAGTGTTCCCCAGTCGCGGCGCGGCCGTAGTAACTAGTTTTTCGCCTAGTAGTTCAAAGCTACCAATAACGGGTGCGGTTTGCTTCTCGACGCCTTTAGCTAATCCTTGCCCTAATTTGGCGGACATTTCCCGCCCTACTCCTTCTAACGCACCAGTGGCAATTTGCTGGAACGGGGAAGCGATCGCTCCTACAATTCCACTGAACGCAGAAGGCTTAATTTTCTCAATGGACTTGCCAACACGCTCTCCGATATCATCCCCTAGTTTGGCGGTGACTTCTGAAAAAGCAGTTTTTAGGCTACTGGACAAGCTAACTGTGTCAATATCAGCTTTTACTCTTACCCCAGCGCCAGCAGTCCCTGTATTTAATCCCAGCGATTTGAGCTTTACAGGGACTTCGATTGGCTTGAATGTTTGCGAGAGTCCGTCAACTTTGCGGCTAAATGCTTCAGAGTCCAGTTTTAGCTGTACGTTGATGCCAACTTTTTTATCAACCATCGCTGGACTCCGGGAATACTAAATTGTGAACTAATAATTAATGACTAATGACTCAAAAAATAAAGCGCGGATGGATTGACTGGATTGTAATTGGGGTAGTGGTTTCAATCCCTGCCTCACTCGCTGCCTTTGCGATTGCATATCCTGGCTCTGAAACCAAAGCTGAGTGCATTCGCCGAGTAACTAAAGAAATACGCAATCGCTACTATGACGCCGGGAAGCTAACGATTGATACTTCAGGTGAGATAGATGCGATCGCGTCTGAAGTAACATCAAAGTGCAAAGTGCAATTAGACCTCTTTCCCTGACTTGAGTAGCCTAATCTCCTCTCTTAACTCTTCAAGTTCAGTTTTCCCGTTAGAAGTTACTGTAGATTCAACCGTGACAATTCCCTCCTCCTCATGGTTGGGATTGAGGAATTTGTCAATTATTTGTAATCCTTCAGTGTGTTCAGCGATCGCATCTTGATCGCCTTTGGCGTTGGCTTCTTCAAGTTGTTGCACTCGGTAGCAACGAGCGCAATT
>JBFLZA010000589.1:0-5792 GCA_040756535.1 Cyanobacteriota bacterium | reverse complement strand
TTTTGATCGCAGATGCTAATGGCACTCGTCCTTATGAAACTTATTCCGGTGGCGAGGCATTTCGGATTAACTTTTCCATTCGTCTGGCATTAGCACGACTGTTGGCGCAACGGGCAGGGACATCGTTACAAATGTTAATTGTCGATGAGGGGTTTGGGACACAGGACGCGGAAGGATGCGATCGCTTAATTGCGGCGATCAATGCGATCGCGTCTGATTTTTCTTGCATCCTTACAGTAACCCATATGCCCCAGTTTAAAGAAGCCTTCCAAACCCGGATTGAAGTCCGTAAAACTGAGCGAGGTTCTCAATTGAGCTTGTCAATATAAACATTAATCTTATCCAACCGGACGGTTGACTCGAATCAGTTTACCTCTTCTCTTATTGCTTGTTCAATTTCTTCTAGATAAGCGTCACCCGAAGGGTTTGACACAATGGCAGAGGAACTTTACAAAATTTGATTTTCCCTGAGGGGTTGAGGGGACACAGGACGGGGAAGGATGCGATCGCGTATATTACAGTTATTCACTTTCTCACCGTGAGGAATGTAATACAGCGTTTGCGTATCTTTAGGATTATTTGCCTGATTCTCGGCAGTGTTCTTAATTTTTGTAACGTAATACAGCTCTTCCGTATGTTCACGGATATTTGCTTGCCGATTAACCTTTATGGTATGTATATAGCCCAACAGGGGTGCAGCAGCATCACAGCTGTTGAACAAACAGTAGCCGAGATACTTTCCGATTTTTGCTATAGGCAAGAAACGAGTTGAAAGGTAACTTGCCAAAGTTTGGGTGAACGCTCAGGGCATCTACAATACTCAAGCGTTTGATGTTCCCTTGCCCATCACTGTTCTTTTAAAGATAAAAATTAATATACAGCGGTTAGGAACATTTGTTTTCCTTAATCAGCGGTTCGGGTGCGTCGCCATCCCTCAGGACGGCAAAAAGAAAAGAGCGTTACAAGCAAGAGAAAAAACAGCACTTCCTCATTCTGATCTGAACCTTATCGGTACAGCAGCTCTTGATGGGAGGTCAACTCCAGCACTCGAGAGGCAAGTGAGAGAGCGTCAAACGGCGAAGAGAGTCCTATTACGCGGAGTCTACAACGCCCAAATGCCAAGGATGAGGTCGAGTATACGCATGACTAGTACCAACAAGCTGCACGTTGCCACACAAAAATTTGTGTACAGCATTTCAGCAGGCATGGTGAATGTTGCCTATGACTACTCTGTTCAACTGGTGGAGCAATTGGGCAGCACCAAGAAGAGACGTTCTTCTCGTGTCTTCAGACTGCTGAGAGGGAGTGCTATCGTTGGGAGTTTCATTTGGTTAATGCAATTTATCCCCCTGCTGGAAAGCTGGATGGTTCAGCTTGTTGGTTTACTAGTGACGGTTCTGTTCGTATTGTTAGCCCCAGCGCTCTTACTGCGTAGGCGTGTCGCTAACGCCAAAACTAATTTAGTGACAAGTTCGGGCAAACGGGTCAAAAAGGCCCTCCAAGACAACCCGATACGCCTGCAAAAACAGAGCCAGGTACTCATAGCTCTTGCCCGACCCCAAACCCTTACGGGTGGAGATTTCAAAACAGCGATTGGGGAAATGATCGCAGCGGCCGCTGACGCACTTGAAGTAGAACGAGTCAGTGTGTGGTTATACAACAAAGACCGCTCTCAACTCGAATGTGTTGAGATATACGAACAAAATACAGAACATCCCTGGCCCGAAGGCAATGGAGAGGAGGAAAGAACACAGGCAATTTTGGGCACTCCCTTTCCTGCTGCACCCCCTCGCCCTCTAACCCCCTCACCTCACAATTCCAAACCCTTGGCAATTGCTGGTCGCTTAGATGCACCGATTTGGCTTAATGAGCAGATAGTGGGTGTTGTTTGCTACGAGTCCCTCACCTCGATTGCACCACCCCTGCTACCCCAAGATGAAGACTTTGCAGGTGCGATCGCTAATTTAATTGGTATAGCCCTCGATGCGTGGGATTGCAAGCAAGCGTCAAAGGCTGTCGTCGAAACAGAAGCGCTGCATCAATTCCTGATTCAAAACTCCACTGAGTTAATTTCCCGACATACCTCCGAAGGAATTTTTTTATATACCTCACCCGCTTGTAATACACTTCTGGGATATGAACCGCATCAACTAGTCGGTCAATCTGCCTACGACTTTTTCCATCCCCAAGATGTTCCTGCCATTCGTCAGTCTCACTCCAACCTTCTCAACCGACAACTCAGTGACCCTATCAGCTACCGTGTGCGTCATCAAGGCGGCGAATACCTTTGGTTAGAAACAACCAGCCGCGCCATTTACCATCCAGAAACGGGTGCATTAGAAGAAATTATCGCCGTTTCCCGTGACATCACCCAGTGCAAACAGACAGAAAACGTGCTGCGGGAAAGGGAACGTCAGTTCCAGAAACTGACGGCGAATGTGCCCGGTATGATTTATGAATGCCTGCTTGGCGAAGATGGTTCCGTATCCTTCACATTTGTAAGTGATGGAGTTCGCGAAATCTGTGACCTAGAGCCTACACAAATCCAGCAAAATCCTGAAGCACTTTTCAACTTAATTCATCCCGATGATGAGCTGAAGTTTAAGCGCTCCGTTGCTGTCTGTGCCAAAAGGCTACAGCCTTGTCGATGGGAAGGACGGATTAGTCTAGCGCCTGGGAAGGTTAAATGGATTCAAGTGGCTGCCCGACCGGAGTTACAAGCCAATGGCGATATTCTTTGGGATGGTATCCTGCTCGACATCTCAGCACGTCAGCAAGCTGAAGCGGTGTTGCATGAGAGCGAAGAGCGATTTAGAGTAACCTTTGAACAAGCGGGTATTGCTATTGCTCAGGTAGCGGCAAACGGTCAATTTCTGCGAGTCAACCCAAAACTTTGTGAGATCACGGGATACAGACGCAGAGAGCTACTGACAAAAACCATACTGGAAATTACTCACTCCGAGGATCGGGAAGTCGCTCAGACTTACTTACAGGAATTTTTTAGTAACCAAAGACAAACGCTTAACTTAGAACAGCGCTATATTCACAAACAAGGTTATTCGATCTGGGCGAATATAACCATGTCCCTAGTCCGGGAGCGAAATGGGACTCCCAAGTATTGCATCAGCGCGATTGAAGACATCACCCAACGCAAACGAGTACAGGAGGAACTGCACAAAGCCAACCGCGATCGCATTAATATTTTTGAAAGTCTCACAGAAGCATTCTTTGCACTCGATCGCGAATGGCGATTTACCTACCTCAACTCCAAAACCGAGCAACTGTTATCGCGTAAAGCCGAGGAGTTGCTGGGTAAGAGCGTTTGGGACGAGTTTCCCCATACCGTCGGTTCCCAGTTTGAACAGCAGTATCGTCGGGCTGTTGCTGAGCAAGTTAGTGTTAAGTTTGAGGCGTTTTACCCACCTCTGGAGAGCTGGCTTTTGGTGCGTGCCTATCCTTACGAAGGGGGCTTATCTGTTTACTTTAGTGATATTACAGAACGCAAACAGGCAGAAACCATCCTGTTAGAACGCTCCCGCCTCTCAACACTGGCAGCCGAAGTAGGTATCGCTCTTGCCAATGGGGGCACCTTATTGGCTATTCTTCAACATTGCACTGAAGCCATGGTGCAACAGCTTCATACCACTAGCGCCGCTATCTGGACATTAAACCCCGTCACTCAAAAGTTAGAACAACAAGCTGCTTCTGGTCAGGGTCTTCCCCTCCAACCTGATCTGATCGAGATTATTGCACAAACTCGTCAACCCTACTTTCAAAATGATGAATGCAGCATCCTCAAGCAGGAAGGGAAGAATCCTATCCATAATTCTTCGTCATTTTGCCTGCATCATCCATCATTTTCGGGTTACCCCCTCGTGGTGGAAGACCGACTTATTGGTGTCTTGACGGTGTTGGGCAATCGACCTTTAACCGAAGAAGCTCGTCATACTCTCAGTTGGGTAACCAACGCGATTGCTGTAGCCATTGACCGATATTGGGCACGTTCAGAACTCCTGACGCGCCGAGAATCGTTACTGTTCGGCTTGGCCAATCAAATCCGCCACTCCCTAGAACTCGATACCATCCTGAAAACTGCTGTCCAATCCATCCGCAGCCTGTTTCAAATTGATCGATGCCACTTCCTCTGGTACCAACCCCATGACGACGAACCGTATTGGGAGGTTGTCTACGAAGAGAAAAATCCGACCCTCCCCAATCATATCGGTCAATACTCAACATCGGAGGTGAGACTCTCGGTTGAACGAATTTTAAATCAGCAAATCGTTCAAATCGATGCAGTAGAAACGCTCAAAGACCCCGGCATCCGCCAGTTCTTACTGAACATGGGCTATACTTCTTTGCTAGCCATGCCCATTAAGACGCATGGCGGTAAAATTGGGATGATTAGCTGCGCTCACTGTACTGCACCCCGTCCTTGGGTAGAGAGTGAGGTGGAACTGCTGCAAGCGGTAGTTGCTCAATTAGCGATCGCGATCGAGCAAGCAGAACTCTATGCCCAAGCACGCCAAGTTGCCGCTGACGCTCAAGCCCAAGCTCAAGAACTAGAACGTGCCTTTAACCAGTTGCGAGCCACCCAAGCTCAACTCGTACAAAGCGAAAAAATGTCTAGTTTGGGGCAGCTAGTGGCCGGTGTCGCCCATGAAATCAACAACCCCATCAACTTCATTCACGGTAACCTCGCCTACGCGAGTGCTTACATTTACGACTTGCTCAACCTTTTGCACCTTTATCAAGAAAACTATCCCAATCCCCCGGAGGCGATTGAGGAGCAAGCCGATCTGATTAACATTGATTTTATCGCTGGCGACCTTCCCAAACTGCTCGGTTCCATGCAACGAGGAACTGACCGCATCCGCTCCATTGTACAAAGCTTACGCAACTTCACGAGGGCTGACGAAGCCTACATGAAGCGGGTTGATGTGCATGAAGGGATAGAAAGCACCCTATTGATTCTGCAACATCGGTTAAACGCTAAAGGGAAAACTCCTGAAATTAGAGTGTACAAAGAGTATGGCAACCTGCCACCTGTCGAGTGCTATCCCGGAGAACTCAATCAGGTTTTCATGAACATCCTGATTAATGCGATTGAAGCGCTTAAACCGTCAGAGATTAACCTTCAGGAGCAATCTACTCTCTTCGTCCCTCATCCCTCCCCTACAATCACTATCCGCACCCAGTTCATAGACTCTAGTAACTCCCATAATTCCCTAGAGGGTGCAATTGCTCTACCTCCGGAGGACGATTGCCACATCCAGCCCACAAACTCGTTTCCCAACAGTGCTCAAAAAATCGTGATCCAAATTGCCGATAATGGTCCCGGAATGACTGATTCAGTCAAGTCCCGGTTATTTGACCCTTTCTTTACCACCAAGCCGGTGGGACAAGGTAGGGGTTTAGGATTATCAATCAGCTACCAGATTGTCGTAGAGAACCATCATGGGATTTTGACTTGTACTTCCACACCCGGACAAGGGACTGAATTTTGGATCGAGATTCCCATTGAGCAAGACTTCTGAGCTTACTCACACTTAACCTAAATAAGGAGTAGAAACTCGAAAAATAGATAGTTTCAGCAGAAAAAAGAGATGGCGTTCTTTGCGAGGACGCCTCAAGGGAAGATGGAAGTCATTCGATTTTAGATTTTGGATTTTGGATGCAAGGATTTTGGATGCAAGGATTTTGGATGCAAGGATTTTGGATGCAAGGATTTTGGATGCAAGGATTTTGGATGCAAGGATTTTGGATGCAAGGATTTTGGATGCAAGGATTTT
>JBFLZA010000588.1:0-5793 GCA_040756535.1 Cyanobacteriota bacterium | reverse complement strand
GAGATGCCGGCCTCTGGCTCAAGAACGGAGACGCTCTTGTTTTAAGCCGAATCGATGAACTGAGAATCAGTAATTATGCTGAGAATCTCCCGCTAGAATCTTCGATTTAGCGGGAGAGTATGTCAATTCCTCCATAGCAAGGCAGGGAAACAAGGGAGCAAGGGGAACAGGGAGGGTGAGAGAGCAAACCGAGGAGTACTACCTGCTAACCTTTCAACCCGCCCCTATCAGCGCGTGGGTACTGCATCCACAAACGAATAGCCCCCAACGCCACGCTATTGAAATTATCATTCAACGCACTCTCAACCATCTACCTGCAACTCTCATCGGGAAGACATCATGACTTACTTAGAACGGCTCAATCCTTGGTGCATCATCCGCCCATTTCCGAATATGCGCTCATCAATTGTCGGACGCTTTCGCCGTCGAGTTGATGCGGAGGGACATCTGCGAGTACTCAAGCAAATGATGCCAACGGTTGGCTTTGAAATCATGTTCGATGTGCCGACAGAACATAGTGATACACAAGAGATTCGAGAACCGTTACACCGTTGAAACCCCACCCCAGCCCTCCCCTTTGAAGGGGAGGGAGCAAGATGTTGCTGTTCCCCTTAACAAGAGGAGCAAAATACTTTTGTCCCCCCTTAAAAAGCTATGCATTAGTCGCATCTTTCTTAACATGCATCCGACTTGACAAAAGAACAAGAAGTGGGGGAGACTAACTTCCAGGTTTGAGCAATGTCATGCAATCGCCGCAGACCTTGCCAAATTGTCTTTATCCCAGGTTCACCATCTCCCTTGCGTCCTAAAAACCCACCGAGCTGGGCAATCCAACGTATACAGCAGTTTAAGCTGGGGGGTGATGGAGGTGGCTGTGGCGTTTTGTGAATCGTGCAGTACAGCGCTTGCCACTCATGGGTAGCCAGCACAGTATCGGCTGAAGTCTCAGGGTGATAACGGGCTAAATAGGTAATCCACAACAACCGCCATGCCACAATTGTGTAGGTAGCCAAAGCTCTCTGGATGCGCTCGGCTGTTTCCAGTTGCAGTTGTTCAAGACGACAACCGCTCTTAAGGACGTAATGATAGCGCTCAATTAGCCAACGATAACTGTACCAACGTAAACATTGCACCACATCCTCAAAACAAGTAACAGGTAGAGTGGTTAACAATAGCCAACTAACGGGTTCCACGCCCGCAGGCGGGTTCTCTTCTTGTGCCAGAATCACCTGTACACTCACAGGTGCTAGAGACTCAGCCTCAGGATGATTTTGTGGTGGTTGCAATTGCAAGGTGGTTGTTCGCAAAGTAAGAGTGGCACTGCGGGCAACACGTTCCGGATGGCGTCTGAGTTCTAAAGTGAGCTGACCGCAAGTAGGCATTTGCGGCATTACTTCGTAGAGTCGTTCCACCTGTTGAGCTTCAGCGTTGCGTTTGACGCGGCGATTGTGAGTAGCACGAATCAGCAACTCTGAGTTTGAGCGACGAGGTAGCACCAACAAGTCATAGATGTCAGCTTCCCGATCAGCTACCGTTACCACGACAGTTTCCTCTGAAATCAGACTCTGGGTAACCTCTAAGGCCGTTAACCAACGCTGGCTTTCTTTTTCCTGAATGGGTTTTTTGTGTCGTTGATGTTTTTTGCCTATTTCATCTAGATCTCTAGACCAAACTTGCTGATGCAATATTCCCAAAGGTACGCCGTTGGTACTGCTACAGAACACGGAGTGAACTTTTAACCCTCGTGAGTTGGCATTGTCCAAATAACCCATGCCTTTCTTCCTAGGATGGTGGGTGAAATTCAGTTCCGTAGTGTCCTGAATTCCAATAATGATGCTGTGTTGTTTGACTCGTTCTATTGTGCTGCGTTGGTGAGCTTCCCGAATAGCTTGGGCTTTGATGTGTGGGGAACTCCAAAAATCATAGGCTGCCTGAGTCGCCGCCAAATCTCCTGATGCTTGAGGCACACTCGCATGGGGCTGGGCTGCCAGGTCTTCCACAAGACGCACTAGTCGCTTGTTACGGCGGGTATCGCCCAAGTCAGCGTATTGCAGTTCGCTAGCTGCCCATCCGGTCATTGAAATCTCCTGTTTTTCTGGCGTTTTCACTCACAATACTGACGCTTGTCTCTCTTCCTGACCAAGTTTGGCAATGATTTAACCTTTTGGATGATCCCCAAGGCAATGAAAGTCTACACAACTGCCTGAATCCATCAGCACAAACCCAAGCAATGACGCTTGGCTTATCGGGTTTTCAACTCCCAAAAGCTTTTTGCTGCCACTAATACCAAGTTGCGTTCAAACGTAGTAGATAGCAAGAGCTGGGGGAGCTGGGGAAGCTGGGGGGGCTGGGGGAGAGAAAGTTATCTCTTTGAATGCAACTCCGTATAACGCTCTTCTGTCACTCTAGGCAGCAGAAAACAGAAACTCCTGAATTTGTAGAGATAGGGGAATTGCCGCAGGAAAGTGATTCATGAGTGCAATCAATCGTGAAAAGCCCAAAGATAAAGCCGGAATTGGAAAGACTTTTAACCAATGTCGGATTACGTTAAATAGCACAAAGGGTTGAAGAATCAAGCGGAGATTATTTAACCAATTCTTCCAGCCAGTTCCTCCAATCCACCAGGGGTGAGTGGAAAATTTAGCAACAATAGAAGGAGAGCTAGCTTGGCTCTGCTTATCTGGGTGAGGATGAAGTGGAGCTGTGTGTAGACTGACTAATAGATAAGCGCTCATAACCACCGCCCACCATTTTTCAATTTGAGGGTAATCAGTTACCCGGAAATCAGCCCAACCAAGTTCATTCTTACTCTGCTTTAAGCCGTACTCGACCCAATTTCGTAAACCGTATAAATTACCTACTTGATGATATTTGATGTCTGGGACATGAGTCATGACATACCAAGTTGCGTTCTTTGGGTTTGTACACTTCAAACATTAATGGAAAAGTAATTCCGTCAATTACTCCATAAGCTGTAACCGCTACAATTCCATTCTCAATCTTCCCTAAATTTCCCATGTATTGTCGTTTGACATAATCCGTATCATTCCCTTTCTTGCGGTCACCCGTTTCATCAATAATTAGGCTAATTTCTCGTCCCTTTAGAACTTGTAAAATTAGCTTTAGTCGTTGCTGCCTCAACTGCTCTACCTTCCACGGAGATGTAGTGAGAAAGTGATGCAATGATTGTTCCTGCTCTAGCCCCGCTACTCTAGCTATTGCAGGTAGGCTTTTCCTCTTAATATCTGCGAGCATCCCGATATGCAGATGCTTAAAAGCTTCAAAGCTTCTGACTTCTGGAAACAGTGATTCATACCATTGGCAGTAATCATCCACGAATTTCACGGTTGGTTTAGCGGGACGTGGCTCTGTCATATACGGGTTCTGGCTTTGAGCAGTTTTAACCCATTATCCTTCCCCCAGAGTGACAGAAGAGCGATAATCTATCTAAGGACTCGACAGCCTGTTGCTATTCACGATCGCCAGCACGCTAGCGTTCACCTTGGCTTGTTGCCGATCGCAAAAAAACGTTAAGCAATTTTGTGGCTCACCCCCCAAACCCCGACAGCGCAACCGTTAGGGATTGTTAAGAAAGATGCGACTAATGCATAGCTTAATAAGGGGGGTTAGGGGGGTTCTTCCCTGCCTCTTGATAATAGAAAATCCTTATGACCACACTATTCCGCCGCCTCCAACCTGCAAAGAAATTCCGGATTACCATAGGAGCGATCGCACAACTCCTCAGAATCCCTAAACACTTAATGTGCGCGTTGAATGCTGGGCGTATATCGTCTTTATCCACCGCACTGATGAAGGTGGGCAATTCATCAGTTACCGCCGATTACAACATTGGCTCAATGCCGTCGCTTACCAAATTCAAAACTGTTCAACTTGCCAAAAATTGCAGCAATTATGGTTTGCCTTTGAACAAGATTGGAAAAAACACAAAAAGCAGTACGACGAGAAAAGTTATCCCTTTTTAAACCAAATTTGGACAAAACGCTGGGAAAACATCGGGTGCGTCACGACGCACCCTACAGAAAGATTCCCGACTAAACAGCAGGTGCCGCCGTCTGAGAATTCACCGCTTCAGACTTCGGTGCATCCGGAACCAGACGCCCCACCACTTGCTTAACAAACCCCTGCAAGAAAGCCATCCGTTGATTTTGTTGGAAAACGGCTTGCATCTTCTGTCCCAATCGCTCAAGGTTAAACGCTTGCCCAGTGGTTTCGCTCACCTCTTGCTCTTGGAAGTACTCAATCAGACTTAACCCCGCTAATCGAGTCAGATAAGCTGCACTGACTCCCTGTACCGCACCCCCTGCAACATAGGTGACAGCATTCCCTTTGAGAATACTACCAATGGTTTGCGTAGAAAGCTCCACTAAACTCAACTTCAGCATCAAACTACCCAAGGTTTTAGCCGATGCCTGGGCTTGTTGCAAGGAAAACGATTGCTGATAAATCTCACCCAAGTCTTTAATCAATTGAGCACTAATTGCCGCCGTTGCCAGCAAATCCAGTGCCGGAACTGGGTTAGCAAAAGCCGCAGCAGCAGCAATCCACTGATACTGTTCAATAATCGGTAAAGCGCGATCGCGTCTGACTTGATTCAACGCCGCCTTCACCTCAGCTTTCAGCGCCCCTGCTGCCCTCATCGTGGTTGCCCACACTAATTGTTGCCCTTCTTGAGCAACGATGTAGCCCAATCGTTCCGTGAGTGCAGTTAAATCCGGTGCTTGCTCTTCCATCCACTCTTGTACCGAGGCATCGGACTGATGCTGACGGACTTTCAAGGGGACAGGGTTAGATGCGATCGCTACTACATCCTCTGCACCCAATCGTCCTACCACTCGCTGCCGCAATTGTTGCAATACAATCGCTCGTTCCGTTGGGACATACTGGTCTTGTTTGTTAAATACCAGCAGGATGCGTTGATGTGCAGCCTTGAGTTGCTGCAAGGTTTGGAACTCAGTGTCCGTCAAATCCCCTGTTGTGACAAACACTACCAAATCTGAGTTCAGAGCAACTTCCCTAGCAGTGATTTCTGCGGCAACATCGGTATCCATCCCCACAAACAAGGCTGGTGTCTCTTTGATACCCAGGCGTTGCTGCTGCTGGGGTAACCAGCTAGACGCTAGCACTTGAACCAACTTGGTTTTCCCAACGCCCTTGCCACCTGTAACCGCGAGTTGTATCTCCTGCCGCTCTAACTCAATCGTGAGTTGTGCCAGTTGCTGCCGAAACTGGGTAATAGCCTCGTGATTCTGGGCCTCTGTCTCCAAGTGATTAATCAGGCGTTCAGCTTGAGCGATCGCTTTTTCTACCGTTTCCCGCTCTAGGGGCGATGCTGTTAGCGACAACTCGATATTTTTGGAGTTCTTCTGCCCAAACAACCATAACCCAGTACCCAGTGCGACTGCACCCAAGAGGCTAAACTCACCCAGTTGCCCAACCGAGTGATGCAAACTCTGCAACATCCAGAGCGACAAGGACAGGCCAACTCCTCCCACCAAAATAGGTCGCCGCAAATTCACAGCCATCTTTCTCTCCCCAAAGCTACTCCGAGCAAACTTCCTCTATTGAAACAGAATGCAAGGAAGGTTACATTCTTTCCATGCTAATCCCAGGTGTGCCCCCTCTCCCATACTAAGAACCTATCCCACAAGTGGGCGTCGCGCATTCGCTTTCATCCACCGGATGAATCATGGTGGCTTTCAGCTTCTAGATATCCTGTAAGCGTTGCTAGGGAAGCTTAACCCTAGCGCTGTCCTGTCACAAAGGTAGTAGCAT
>JBFLZA010000587.1:0-5796 GCA_040756535.1 Cyanobacteriota bacterium | reverse complement strand
CTAGAAGACTCGTATGAGTGCCATAAGCGACAAGAAATAAGAGTAGGAAAATCCTCTGATCTTTGCCTTTCAGGTTGAAGCGGCTTAATAGCAAAGTCTTGAAAAACGATTCTACGGCAGAAATAACCTGACGTTCTGCACTAATACATTTCCAATGAAACTGTAAATCTCTTTGCTTAATGCAAAGAGATAAAACTGGGGCTATGAATTGCTAAAAAAGTAGGCTTTATTCGCCCCATAAAGTTATGCCTACTTTCTTGATTTTGGAGACAATCAAATGTACGACCTGACAAACTTCACATTAAAAGACATGGTTGAATGTGGGATGACACTGTGCGAGCAGCGCTTAGGGGCTAAAAGTATGGAGTCTGTCGGTAACAAAATTGTTAACTATTTCTATGAAAATTTGATTGACAAGCAGACTGGTACTCCAGCCTGTGCGCTCATCCGTTGCTTCAAAACTCACCCTTATCAGGAGCTTGATGTGGAACTACAGCAATCCGCCAATAGCATGATGGGTAGCTATTTTCCATCTGGGGACATGAAGTGCCTGACTCTGCTGGCAACTGCTGGTGACAAACCGGAATGGAACTCAAGGCACACATCCGGTGGACATAAAGCTATCCCATTGATCAGTGAAGAGATGGTTGCACAGTTTCCGATGATCTCACAACTGATCAGGCAGTTCGGCTTAGATATAGGCGCGGTACTCAGACCCGATGCCAAACTTTTGGTTGGACTAGAGGAGAGGAAACTGAACGTATTCCATGTGCCTCAAGCCGTCGGCAGTTCCTACATTCCAGCCCAAGATTCATTTGTGATTCCATGCGGAATTAAGTCTGTGCTGGGGTTTGGGGGTCTACTACCTTCGGGCAATCTGTTTGCGATTATCATGTTCTCTAAAGTCGAGATGAGCTTACGCACAACAGAGATGTTCAAAACCTTGGCGTTGAATGTAAAGTCAGCATTGCTGCCTTTTGATGGAAAGGCTGTGTTTGAAGAGTTGAAACATGAACATTCAGTTTTAGATTACAGCAAATTTGCCAAGTGAAGTGCGATCGCTTATTCATAAGCTTTCTTGCTTTCGCTTACCGAAACTGCGTTTCTTATAGCAGAAGACAGAAGGCAGAAGGCAGAAGGCAGAAGGCAGAAGGCAGAAGGCAGGAGACAGAAGGCAGAAGACAGAAGGCAGGAGACAGAAGGCAGAAGGCAGAAGGCTCTTATGTTTATTACTGGTATATGGTCGTTTGGGCCGTTAAATCTGTCCTAACCTTTATGGCGACAGCTATATATCATGTCCGGCTGATTAACCCAAACAAAACCAACTCGAAGGGCGGGTTTTGTTTGAGAATTATCGGTGTGCCAAGGTAACTTATTGCATAAAGTGAGCCCCTACATCTACATATAGTAGGGGTGTTTCACCGGACATGGTATTAAAGGTGAGATTAGGGAAGGTGAAGCCCCCTTTGGGATAAGGGGCACAGGGAAGATAAGACAACGCGATCCGGTATCAAGCTAGAAGCATTGATGCATGGGTTTCCTTTTTCCCTTTCCCCTTTTCCCTTTTCCCTTTTCCCTTTCTCCATTTCCCTTTCCCCTTTCCCCTGCCCGAAGGGCCTAAAGTCGTAGCATTGTTACGGCGATTTTCCCGGAAAAGCAGACATCTACATCGCTGCCGGGGGTGCGTCCACGCTTGGCGTATTCCCCCATGTAGTAGTATGAATCTCCCTCAACTCGATACTCAACTGGTAACGGTTGCGTACAGGGTTCACAAAACACCACTTCTGGATCAGGATCTCCGGGTAACAGATGGGGCAGATTCACATTCCAGAAGCATCCCGCTTCTAAGGGGCGGTTGAATAAGTCTTCTAAAACTTTAGCTGTCCACCGCGCCGCAGTATCCCAATCCACATTCAGTTTGCCTTTGCGGTAGTGGGAAACCGCGATACCTGGGATGCTATGCATAGCGGCTTCTCTCACGGCGGCTACAGTTCCGGAGATGTAAACATCGACTCCTAAATTGCCACCTGCATTAATGCCCGATAAAACCCACTTGACATTATCGCAAATATGTGTAATGGCAAGGCGGGTACAGTCAGCTGGGGTACTACCGATAGCATACTCGGTCTGAGAACGGCGATCGACGTGAATCGGTCGAGTAGTGGTGACTTGATGACCACATCCAGATTGATGGTCTTTGGGAGCGACGATTATGCCTTTGCCATTGACAGCTTTCAGAAGCGCCCGAATTCCAGGGGCGTCTATTCCGTCGTCGTTTGTGAGAATCAAGGTCATAATAGGTCGGTATGGACGCAAAAGACAACACGGAATTTCAAGCATATCTGGAAACTCCAGACTCAGAAAGCTCGCTTCAACCTTTGCTAAATGCTCTGAGTGATGAAAAATCCTATGTTCGGGCGCGTGCAGTTCGTGAGTTGGGGAAAATCGGCACTGAAGCGGCGGTTAGCGCTTTGCTCGACGCGCTGAATCATAAAGACTCCAACGTTTGCGGTTGGGCCGCTTGGGCGTTAGGACAAATCGGTTCGCAAGCAGTCATTACCCAACTCATCGCTACACTAAACCATGAAGGCCCTGAGGTTCGTACTTGGGCGATTTGGGCATTAGGGCAAATCCGCTCCCCTGCGGCAGTGACTGGGTTAATAGACGCATTAAAGCATAAAGACTCCCAGGTTCGTTGGAGAGCAGCTTCTGCATTAGGGCTGTGCAGTGGTGAAGCAATCGTTGAGGTGCTGATCGGGGTACTCAACGATCCAGACAGTTACGTTCGGGAAAAAGCGGCTGTTGCGTTAGGCAAGATTGGCTCCGAGGCAGCTATCCCTTGGCTGATCGACGCCCTCAACGACGAAGAGTTTTCTGTTCGTGGAACAGCGGCTCAGGCTTTAAAGCAAATCGGTACTGAGGGGGTAGTGACGGGTTTAGGGGAAGCTCTATGCGATCGAGACACTGATTTTCGGAAGAGAGCCATTTGGATACTATGGCAAATCGGCTCAGAATCAGCAATTACTTTGCTGCTTGGCGCACTGAACGATAAAGACTCCCAAGTTCGTGAGAAGGCGGATTCGGCTTTATGGAAAATTGGCTTGAAAACGGACAATACAGAAATACTGCAAGCGCTTCAGGATAAAGGTTTCACTGCTCCTAAGTCAGCGCTGACCTTGAGTACAAGTGACACCGACGAGGTTTGTAAACAACTAAGGCAAGACTCTATTGAGTTGGCTAGCAGCCTACAGCAAGAACAAGCAACACCAGGAGGTAATGAACTCCCCCAAATTTTTATCACGTCCTGTGTACAAGCAACTGACCATCTGCTCTGCCCAACCAGAGGGCCATTAGTCAAACACCTGATCTCGATTGGTAGTCCTGGTGACAAGCCTCCTGAGGGTTTTACCCAAGTGCCCCATCAGCTACGGCTGGAGTTTGATGATATGGCTGCACCAGAGGATGACCCTAAATATGCTCTGCCTACCTCTGAAGATATCCGCAAGGTGATTGACTTCATTCCTTTGATTTCTCAGGATGGGGGAAACGTCCTCATCCATTGTCGAGCGGGTATCAGTCGTTCTTCAGCAGTGGCTTTGACGCTTTGTGCTGTGCTGCTAGGTGAGGGGAAGGAAGAGGAAGCCTTAGCTCATGTGCTGGAAGTTAGACCCCTAGCTGTGCCTAATTTATGGATTGTGGAATTGGCGGATGAAGCGTTGGGGAGAGAGGGCAAGTTAGTAGAAGTCGTCCAACGTTTTCATGATTCTCTTTGGGAAGATGACTAGTCTGAGGATTGGGAGCCGCTGAAATAGATTTTTGGTTGAGTAGGATAAGAGACAGCGCTGATGCAAGAGAGCGATCGCATTCCATCAGAAGATTGAGCAGTAACTATTAGAGATTTGACAGCACTACGAAATAATGGGTAGTGCTTCCCTAATCCAGATGGTAACAAGTCATGAAAATAGCAACACCTGGAATTTCTGAACAACGAGTAATTTTGTCCAATGTAAGTTGGCAAACGTTTGAGTAATTACTCAATGAATTAGGAGAAGATAGAGCCACTCGATTGGCTTACAACGAAGGACATTTAGAGATAATAACCCCTTTAGGCCCGCATGAGAATAGTAACCGATTTATTGAAAGTTTGATTGGTGCGATCGCTGATGAATTAAATCTGAATCTCAAAAAGTTCGGTTCTTTGACGCTGAAGCGAGAAAAACAGTTAAAAGGAGCAGAACCTGACTCCTGTTATTATCTTCAAAATGAGCCGCTTGTCAGAAGTAAGCAAACGATTGACCTGGATAATGACCCGCCTCCAGATTTAGTGTTGGAAATTGATATCACCAGCGGTTTTTTGGATAAGCGACCTATTTACGCAGCGGTTGGCGTTCCTGAACTTTGGCGTTATAGAAACCGCCGTAAAACCCACGCGCTTCAGCCGTGGGATAGAAGGCGGGTTGGCTACGTCCCTCCGCCAACCAATCCCGTTAGCAAAAGTCACGAAAGTTAACAAGCGGATTATGCAGAATGCGGTAACCTAACGAAGGTGGGGCTTAGGTCGGTGCCATGATAATTTTCGAGTTCAAAGTTAAGGCGAAGGACGCTCAATATAGGGGAATTGATGAGGCAATTCGCACATCGCAATTCATCCAAAATAAATGCCTGCGGCACTGGATGGATAACGAAAAGGTGGGCAAATATGACATCAATAAATACTGCGCTGTGTTGGCAGCAGAATTCCCTTTCGCTGACGAACTCAATTCAATGGCTAGACAATCTGCGGCTGAACGGGCTTGGGCGGCAATTGCTCGGTTTTACGATAACTGCAAGAAGAAAGTTAAGGGAAAGAAGGGGTATCCAAAATTCAAAAAGCATACCCGCTCGGTTGAATATAAAACTTCAGGGTGGAAGCTTTCGGAAAATCGGAAGCGCATTACTTTCTCTGATAAAAAAGGAATAGGAACCCTTAAATTAAAGGGAACCTACGACCTGAATTATTATGATATCAAGCAGATTAAGCGAGTGAGATTGGTGCGACGTGCCGATGGATACTACGCTCAATTTGCGATTGATGTCAAAGTCAGGATAGAAACTGAACCAACAGGTCAAGTCGTTGGGCTAGATGTAGGACTAAAGTACTTTATTGCTGATAACAAGGGCAATACAGAACCCTGTCCTCAGTTTTACCGTTCCTCAGAGCGTCAACTCAACCGAGCGAACCGCAAAAAATCCAAGAAGTTCGTTAAAGGTGCTAAACCGCAGTCCGAGAATTACCACAAAGCTAGAAATCGATATGCTCGGAAACATCTAAGAGTAAGTAGGCAACGAAAAGAGTATTGCAAGCGAGTTGCATACTCCGTCATCCAATCTAACGATTTGGTCGCCTATGAAGACTTGAATGTGAAAGGGTTGGTCAAGAATCGACATCTAGCTAAATCTATCAGTGATGCTGGTTGGTCAACGTTCCGTCAGTGGTTAGAATATTTCGGATTTAAGTATGGGAAGGTTACTGTTGCTGTGCCTCCTCGTAACACGAGTCAGAATTGTTCTCACTGCGGAAAGAAAGTCAAAAAGTCCCTATCAACAAGAACTCATGTTTGTCCGCATTGTGGGTTCATTGAAGGCAGGGATGTAAATGCCGCCATCAACATCCTAAAGTTAGCACTCAGTACCGTGGGGCACACGGGAACCTACGCTTGGGGAGATTTGCCCTCTTGGGCAGTTGGAGCAATCCTGCTGCCTAACGGCGAGTTGCTGAACCAAGAATCCAACGTGTTTTAACCGTTGGAGTGTCAA
>JBFLZA010000586.1:0-5801 GCA_040756535.1 Cyanobacteriota bacterium | reverse complement strand
AACTGGTACCCACTTAAATGCGTTGAGTTATTCGGTTACAGCGCTTGGATTGTTAAAATTTAGTTACACCTGGGTGTTTTTCTGGGATCGTGACCAACCAAGCGCTGACCTTAGCGTTAATGCGTTGACACACTTCCTGCGATCGCGCCAAGATGAGAACGGTGATGAATTTTTGTAAAGGCTAAACTGGATGTCTTTTGAGTTTCTGTCACTGGAGACGATCCAGGAAATCGCTAAGCAGTATGGCTACTTAGCTGTTTTTCTAGGAATCGCCCTTGAAAGTTTAGGCATTCCCATACCGGGAGAGACAATTACCTTAGTGGGCGGTTTTCTGGCAGGTAGCGGAGAACTCGATTATTGGTTGGTACTGGGTACAGCAAGTACGGGTGCTGTAGTGGGTAGCGCGACGGGTTACTGGATTGGTAGGCTAGGCGGCTGGGCTTTATTGCTAAAAGCGGGGCGTTTGTTTCGCATTAGTGAAGAGCAACTCACGGAAGCAAAAACTGAATTTGGGGAAAATGCGGGTAGAGCTGTATTTTTCGGACGGTTTATTGCATTTTTGCGGATTTTAGCCAGTCCAATGGCGGGAATCGTAGAAATGCCTTTCCCACAATTCATGTTGTTCAACATAGCGGGTGCTACAGTTTGGGCATCGGTGATGGTGACGCTATCGTTTTTCCTGGGACGCCTGATACCTTTAGAGGAACTCATCTCTTGGGTGGCTAAATTTGCGATCATTGCTCTGTTTTTGGTGATTGCCTGGTTTGTAGTTCCTAATTGGTTGGAGTCTCGAAAACTGAAGCAGTCATCTATCAACGATCAACCCACAGCACCCGGAGAATAGGAGCAAAAATTGAATAAAAGCGATCGCAGAAAGCCTGATTGAGGTTTTGGCAAGGCGAAAGTCAAACCCTGACAACGGTGCAGGCAACTGATGTTTATCCTTGTACTCCCATTCGAGCAGCCGCTTGCTCAAAATCAGCAGCCGCTTGATTCGTTGCAGCAACGTCGAAAAAGGCTTGGGCGATCGCTTCTCTAAAGGTAAACGTATCGAGTCCTTGAGTCGCTAGATACGTAATATCATCAATGCTGCGAATACTGGCAACTAGAATTCGGGTTGCACTACCCACACCAGCGATCGCTTTTTGCATTGCCACCAAATCCTCGCGCCCATTGCGCCCCAAATCGTTAATTCTCCCCAAATAGGGAGCTGCATAATCCGCTCCCAAGGCCGCCGCAATCAGCACTTGATGGACGGCGTAGACTCCCGTTAGCGTAGTCCGAATTCCATCTGCAATCAGCCGAGAAGCCGCTTGTGTGCCTACTTGGGTAATGGGTACTTTAACAACTATGCGATCGTCAATGGCAGCCAAGAGCTTACCCGTTTTCACCAATGCCTCTACTGAAGTTCCCCAAGTCTGAAGCTGAACTTCTTTGGCTCCCAAACTCAATGCCTGTCTAGCTAAATCCTTCAACCGCTCAACAGAACAGGCAACCTGAGCTTGCTCTAACAAAAGCGGATTTGTCGTCACTCCGTAAAACAAACCTGTTGGCAGCCAGCTTTGCCATTGAGTAGCGTCGGCAGTATCGAGATAGAGGCGAATTCTTGGAGTGTTCAGTTCGGCTAAGCTCTGAATCATGAGGCGTGTTGAGATAGATCACACACCAACTAAAGTACACCTGATCGAACCTAACTTGAAAATAGGGGTCAGGGGTCAGGGGAACAAGATTTTCATCACTTCGTTGTGAGCTTTTGCTCATGGTGTCTAATCTGAAAATAGGAGTCTCCGAGTCAGAAGTCAGAAGTCAGGAGAGTAATTTTCATTCTTGCGTTGTGGGGCCCGTGGAAGTCTAACTCGAAAATAGACACTCCAGACACTCCAGACGCTCCGGACGCGGAGAGGGGAACAAAAGATTTTCATCATCAAAGTTGTGAGCGCAGCTCATAGTGTCTAATCTATTAACTACGCCTCAAGATTTCACCGAAGCCCCTGCTATTCTCTTCAAACATAGAGGGGAGATTTATAAAACTTCCTTTCCCCTCTCCCTATTTCAGACAAAAGATTGTAACAACTATTTGGAATAAGTCAGCGTCCAGTTGCAGGGTTGCCTTAACGAGATAAAATCACCTTTGGCAGTCCACTTTAGAGCCACCCGAGTTTTAACAAAAATTTTTACCAGGTAATATCCCGGTTTGGCTTGTATTCCGTCATGCCATTTTCCCTGAGAAATTACTAGCTCATCGTATTTAGCAACGTCCTTGATATCTAACACACCTAATCGACCATGCTTGTAGTCCTTGGGAATCATGAAAATAGCGTACACATTATGCTGCCCACGCCAAGGCTTGACCCTCAATTTGATGGGATGTGTTTTATAAGTTTCAGGCTCTAACGGAAGCAAATCCCCCACAGGGCAGTTAAACTCAGGTTGCTGCTCTAGGGAAAGAACCAAGTTAGGAATTCCCACTAAGGCAAGGACAAGTATTGTATAAACGAGCTGACGCTTGTGTACGTTGAACTTCTGTAATAGCATTGATAATTCTATTGTCAATCAACTACGTTTTTACTGAGTTCCGTAGTAAATACCCCTGCCATTAGTACCAATAAAAACGAGGCCGAATTTTTGTTTACTAGCCTCCATCACGGTAGGATCATTGCCAATGGGTCTGGAGCGATCCCCAATCCTTGTCCAAGTTTTTCCTTGGTCTAAAGAACTGAAGATTCCATCACCCATTCCCGCAATTTTTCCATACATATATAATGCTGGACTGGCACTACCCGTCTTTGGTTTCCCAAATGCAAACAAATACGCTTTTTCTACTTTGGGAATTTTGGAAAAAGTCTTGCCCGCATCGGTTGATCGATAAAATCCATCCCCATCAACAGCCAGCCAAACTTCACCTTTTATCCCTGGAACTGTTTTAAGAGAGTGCCAATGTTCCGTAGGTAGCGACTCATTCACCAAGGTAAAAGAAGCGCCTCCATCAGTACTCTGGTAGACTTTGCCTTTGGCATAGTAGTAAAATGTGTTGCCATCCACGGTATCCGCCGCCAAGGGTAAAGACCAGTTCCACGGCCCCCCGATGCCGTCAGGTAATCCTTTGACTTGTTTCCAAGAAGCGCCTCCGTTACTGGTGTGCAGTGCCTGAGAACCACTTGTTATTACAACAAACACATCTGGGTTTGTCGCTGAGACAGCGACACGCATCGGCATAGTGTCCTTTGGAAAGGATGCAAATTCCTTCCAAGTCCGACCGCCGTCGGTTGAAGTCGCTCCTGTATAAGTATTGTTCCACCGCTTGCCGCCGACACGAACCATTCGTAATGGATTACTTTCACTGTAGGCAATGCTGTAGGTGTCTTGGAAGTCAGGTCCGCTTTCGCTGAGTCTTTTGGAGGGGTAGGTATCCAATCCTTTGTCATGGTAGAACCCATCTACATCCGCCAGACCACTCAGTAACAGTGAACCACTAGGCGGTGAAACCAGGGTAAATATGACAGTTTCCTCATGTCCCTTGACATAGTTAGTCCATACACTTGGATTGGTGCTAATGTCCTCTGTTCGCCATATTCCATACCAATCCGTCAGCCAAACCCTTCCTGGAATGTTCGGGTCAAATTCAATTGCGGATATTGCTGGATTGGAGAGCATATAATTAGACCACCAAGGAACGGTATTATCCGTTGAGCGTTTTTGTTCTGTCCAGGTGGCTCCCCCATCTAAAGAGCGATGGATATTCGTATCGTCTGATTTCTCCCTTGTACTAACCAGCACATCATTAGGATTGGTTGGGTTAATGCTCAATCCGTTATAGGCAGCTTGAGAGTTTTTGGGTGTGATATTTTGCCAAGCTCCTTTCACATATTTAACAACTTGAGGGCTGGTCTCACTGGTTAAATATAAAGTGCTGTCACTAGAGACAGCCATACGCATCGCCCTTGTTGGGCTTTCTGGTATCTTGCTCCAAGTATCACCACTATCAGTGGAGCGATAAATTCCGTCTTCGTATGCATTGACATAAATTAAACCCGGCACTTTGTTGTCAAATACAATGCCTAAAATTCCCATGCCCTGTTTCAGCTTGTCGGGAAAGGAAGTAACTTGAGTCCATGTTGCGCCAGCATTTGACGACTTCCATAGCCCATCTGAGCGGGAGCCAAAGAAGATCATTTTAGAATTGAAAGGATTGACCACCAATCGCTCTCCCGCCCAGCGCAGCTCTTCATTGCCGCCCATTTTTACGTCTATATTTAGCTTTTTCCAGGTTTCTCCCTGATCGTTGGATTTGAAGATAGTGCCTTTGTGCGGCCACCAGTCGGCAGAGAATTTCCCGGCAGCAATATAAACGATATCTGGATTGTTGGGATCAAGTGCTAGCCCTTCTCCCCCATAGTAATTACTCTGTTGCATGGGAAAGTGATCGGTTAAGGGAATCCAGCGCTCTTGTGCGGCATCCCATCGGTAGAAACCGCCAATGTCTGTTCTGATATAAACTAAACCTTTGGCTTTTGGATGCAGGTAGATTCCCGTAACATATCCCCCCCCACCGATAGCGACATTGGCTTTGCCGAGGGGGATACTGGTTTTGTAATCCGTGGTAAAGGCTGTTTTAATCGGCCTGGGTGCTAACTTCAGGCTATAACTAGCGACGTTGAGTTGTTGAAGTGCGATCGCAACCACTAAGGCAATTACGGTGAAGCGGAAGACTCGACTCAATAAACGACTAAAGCGTTTACCCGACTGAGTCATCCAGCTGGAGAGGATATGTCCTACGAGAAGTCCTACCAGGAAGATAATTAAGCCTGGGAGAAATTGTCCTGCGATCGCCAGCCACTCAATTATGAGATTACTCATTGAGATTACTCATCGCACCCAGAAAGCTGTTGTATTTATGCTAACTGTTCAGTCCGTTCCTGTTGAATCCGCCGCTTTTGGTTAGCTCCTGTTATCTTCAATCCTAGACCTTCAAGCTGGTTGTAAAAGGTTTGGGGTAAGAGCCAAAGCAGATAAGCAGCAGCACCCGTTAATATTGTGCGGCGTGGCTCCTCCAGCAAAATGCGCCAGTAGGAAGCTAAAGACTTGTGAAAAAGTTCTGCTGCGAGTGAGCCATTTCTCATCGAAACTGCTCGTCGTGATAAAAACCGCATTTGATAAGCGCGACCTGGGTTCTCACATTGAGCAATAATATCTGGAGCATAGGAGCGCGTCTTCTCAATCACCTGCTCTACAGATTTCATGTGGTTGAGCAAGTTGGCTGAGTGTCCTTGTGGATGAACCCGATATAAAGTCAAGGGTTCCGGAATTCCCTCAATTTGCCAGTCCGTTTGAATTGCCATACGCAGCCAGCATTCCACATCTTCCATGTTGCGTAACTGCCGATCGAAATAGGAATACTCTACTGCACCATCAACCGTTTCTTGGTACCTAATCGCTTCAAAAACTTCCCGTCGAATTACTGGAGTTGAGCCATTACCCACAGGATTACGACGAAGGATATAGGGGGGAGTAATGTTCTCTGTTTCGGCTGTCTGATAGATCCCCAAGGGAACTCCTGCTTGGTCGATAAAAGCAGAATAACTAAAACTCACTCCCACCTTTGGTGCGGTTTCCAGGTGCTTAACGTGTTTTTCTAACTTTTCTGGCACCCAGAGGTCATCCCCATCAATAAAAGATAAATAGTCCCCTTGGGCTTGACAAATTCCAGTATTTCTGGCAGCAGAAACCCCCTGATTTTTCTGACGAATAATCTTAATTCGAGGGTCTTTGAATTGCTGACAAACTTCTATACTGTTGTCAGG
>JBFLZA010000585.1:0-5813 GCA_040756535.1 Cyanobacteriota bacterium | reverse complement strand
ACTAAAAGGTAAAGCTTTTGCTAAAGCAGTTCAGGATAAGCAGCTGGTGATTACCAGTTACCCGTTGGTGTATCGGGATGCTACAACCCTGGAGGGGGTTTCTTGGCGAGGTATTGTGCTAGATGAAGCACAAAATATTAAAAATCCCGGAGCGAAGCAATCACAAGCAGTACGACAACTCCCAGCGGATTTTCATATTGCTTTAACAGGAACCCCGATAGAAAATCGATTGTCAGAACTGTGGTCAATTTTAGATTTTCTCAATCCAAGTTACTTGGGCAATCAGCAATTTTTCCAACGTCGATTCGCTCTACCGATTGAAAAGTTTGGGGATAGGGATTCGTTGCAAACTTTGCGATCGCTCGTGCAACCCTTCATCCTCCGACGAGTCAAAAGTGATAAAGAAATTATCCAAGACTTGCCTGATAAGCAGGAGATGAATGTCTTCTGTGGTCTTTCAGCCGAACAGGCAGCGCTTTATCAAAAATTGGTGGATGAATCTTTAGTAGAAATTGAATCTGCTGAAGGTATCCAACGTCGGGGATTAATTTTGACGCTACTATTAAGACTCAAGCAAGTCTGCAACCATCCCGCACAATTTTTGAAGGAAAAAAATTTAGGGTCGGCTAAGCGATCGGGGAAAGTGTTGCGTTTGCAGGAAATGATCGAAGAAGCCATTTCTGAAGGCGATCGCGCTTTAATCTTTACTCAATTTGCTGAATGGGGCAAACTCCTCCAGCCCTATCTCAAGGAAAAGCTAGGATGGGAAACGTTGTTCTTATATGGCGCAACGAAAAAACAGCAACGGGAGGAGATGGTTGACCGCTTCCAAAATGACCCAGATGGCCCGCGAATTTTAATTCTCTCTCTCAAAGCAGGTGGAACGGGACTGAACCTAACGCGGGCTAATCACGTCTTCCATGTTGACCGATGGTGGAACCCAGCCGTAGAAAATCAGGCAACTGACCGTGCCTTTCGCATTGGTCAAACCCGTAATGTTCAGGTGCATAAATTTGTCTGTACTGGCACACTGGAAGAACGCATCAACGACATCATTGAAAGCAAGAAACAACTTGCTGAGCAAACGGTAGGTGCAGGTGAAGAGTGGCTCACCGAAATGAATACCGACCAGTTGCGATCGCTTTTACTCCTTGACCGCAATGCCGTAATTGATGAAGAGTGACCTTAATCATGAGCTATTAGTCCTCAATCTCTTGTAAATCACTAATGACCTCTTGACCCATGACCCATGACTAATGACCCATGACCAACTACGAAATTGAAAGCCTCCCTTGGTGGGTGCAACAGTGGAATGATTTACTCAATTCCTATCGCTTCAAAAAGCGTTTGGAAAGAGCACGAAATTATGCTAGAGAGGGCAACGTCCTCAACATTGAGTTTAAAGGCTCACAAGTGTTAGCCAAGGTACAGGGAACCGCCCCAGAACCTTACGACGTTTTCCTCTCTATTGACCCTTTTACGGAGGAAGACTGGAATTATGTGGTGGAGACAATGGCCACCGAAGCCATTTACTCGGCTCAGCTGTTGGCGGGTGAGATGCCACACAATATCGAAAAAGTCTTCACAAGCAATGGGTTGAGCTTATTTCCGTTTACCCTAGCGGATATTCATTCGCGATGTAGCTGCCCCGACCCGAAAAATCCGTGTAAGCATATTGGTGCAGTCTATTATCAACTGGGCGATCGCTTTAGTGAAGACCCCTTCGTCTTATTCCAGCTACGGGGACGTACCAAAGAACAAATCCTCAATGACTTGCGTCGTTTGCGGAGTACGGGAACAGGAAAGCCAGAGTCTAGTCGAGATCATTCACCTGCCCAATTACAGGAGGAAAAATCTACAGAAACAATCCAAAATCCGCAAACTCCGCTCAACCTAGAACAATTTTGGCAGTATTGTGAGCCACTCGATTCTTCCTTGGTGGTGATTGCACCATCCGACAACCGCACAATTCTCGATGTCTTGGGGACAATCCCCTTAGCCTCGGCAGACGCACAGGTAGTGAAACAGCATCTGGACAGGGTTTATCAAACCATTAGTCAGCAATCTGTGATGTCGGCGCTCAATCGAGACGAGTGAGTGCCTTAAACTATCCCTAGGACTAGCTTGTACTTTGGTGTTTCCTAAGACTTGGTATGCCGATGACATCATTCAAACGTCGCCACCCAAATTCAACGAACACAACGTTGATGCAAAGACTAGTTAGAGAAAAATAAGGTTTGACAGCCATTTGAGGTATGATTTTTCACTTGTTACAGCTACCCGCTAAATTTCTGATTCGCCATCTGGGGACGCGTCTAATTGCCCACTGCTTGTTGGGTTTGGTGGCAACATTGGGTTGCTTGCTGCTGTTAGGGACACCATCGGCTCTCGCTAGCTTGAATGATGATAAGTTTGATGGGAACATCTTTGTTCTTTATGCGGGAAATGGTTCTTTGGTACCGTCCCGCACATCCTTAGCAGAGTCAATGAAGCGAGAGAAACCAGCGCTGTTGGTGTTCTATGTCGATGACAGCAGCGATTGTAAGCAATATTCTACCGTTGTCTCGCAGCTACAGGAGCCATACGGACGAGCCGCAACTTTCATTCCCGTTAACATTGACAGTTTGCCAGTGAAGTCTAAGTATGAACCGACAGAACCGGGCTACTATTACAAAGGTTTAGTGCCTCAAACGGTATTAATTGACCAGAAGGGTAAGGTGGTGCTAGATGAGACGGGTCAATTGCCGTATGAGCGGGTCGATGATGGATTTCGGGAAGTGTTTGACTTACTGCCCCGTTCCCAATCCGTTGAGTTGAAGCGTCGGACATTCAACGAGTTTAATACGGAGCTAGTCGAAAGTGAACGTTAAATAAGGATTACCTAAAGATGTAATCGTTTGAGTTGCCCTTCAGGGTTTAACGGGTCAAAGGACTAATCAGGGATTGTTGACAATTAAGGGGCAACTCATCCAAAATTCTCGCCTGCCCAATGCGAAGGGTTAGGCTCCCGCGTTAATCTGTGTGTAAGTTCAATGTTTATTGGATGTGCTGATGTCAGAGGTCTACAGCACCGAAGATCTAATCAAAATCCTGGCACAAGAGCGTCGCGCCTGTATGAATGGAGAGCGTCTCAATTTAGCCGCTTCGGCGTCTGGCAACCCTTTGATTGACCAATTTCTCAACCCCGATGGCATTCAAAAGTTTAGCGCTTATCGAGATTTCAAAGCCGCTGTTCATCGCTATCAGCGGCAACACCAAGTCTCAGGCATTGTTTGGCGACAGATAACGCTCAAAGCGAAGACTCTGCGCTATCCCGTTGTTGATGATCAACTTGTAGCGCTCTCTAGTGACTTGGAAATCCTCAAGGTAGCTAAGGCCTCAATTTTGGCGTTTTGGGAAAGTGTGACACAGGATATGGACTTGTATTTAAGCGTCAACAGTAGCAAAGATTATCGACAGATTATACCTGAAGCCGTCGGAGCGATCGCTCGTAAGACCCAATGGGCAAGTCTTCATCAGTACGGCAACTCAACCTTTTTGGAACTAATCTTGCAGCTAGGCTGGGGGAAACCAGAAGAAGCATCTTATAAACAAGGATGGCCAACATCAGGCAGTGAATACATTCATGCTGTAAATCCAGGCAAATATCCAATTTGTTGAGCTTGTAGGCGTAGGGCGTACTCAAGTGATTCTAGTTAGTTACTTGAGGAGGCGCTAATGTAGAGGATTCAGAAACTAGCTGTTCTGTTTCCCAAGGGGTTAGGTTAGTGTCGATGTAGCAATCGCGTTGGTCGAGATTTCTTTGGAAGAATCACGTACCGCATCGATAACAGGAGAGACGAGGAATAACAGGAGCAAGAAAACATGCATGAGAACAATGCGGAACAGTTTCTCGATCAACAAAGAGCCAGAGAGGAATCTGGTTTTACCAGTGAATTAACGAAGCTCGGTAATCAAGCTGTAAAAATGGGGCTGATTTCCGGGCATGGTTATCATGGGGGAAAGTATGAAATTTTGTTTAATGGTCAGTTTTTTCTCTTAACACCTGAAGAAGCCCATTCTTATCTGAAAGATTTGCTCAAACAGCATCAAAAATGAGGGAACAGGGGGGCAGGGGAACTCCCTCCAGAAAAAACACACTCAGAGTGAAAAGAGGGGCGATAAATGCAGATTTGCTATGAGGGATAAAGGGAAAAGGTGAAAGGCTTGATTTCTCGACCTTTTCCCCTTTCCCCTTCCCCTTTGCCCTGTCCTCACAAGAGTGCAAGTTGTAAGCACGATAACTTACCACCGTGCCTGCGGGCCAGCCCAGACTTGGTTCACCACTTTACCGTAAACAATCGGCTCATCTTCAAGGGCAAGGACAGTGTTGCCATTGAGATCAACAGACCAAATGGGCCATTGTTCATTGCCGATTTCTCCAGCACGAAAGAGAACTTGATCCGGATGGGTTTGGCTCCAACCCATTAACACAGCGTAATCGTATGACACTCCATCAGGGGCTAGGGTGGCGGGGCCATTTCGCCTTCGATCCCAAATTACCGCGTAATCTGACGCCTCTGAGCTACTAAACATCCCTTCAAACTGCCGTGCTAAGAGGCGATCGCTAGATTTGTTCCAAGAAATGGGTATCAAAATAGCGATCGTCCCCGGCATTTCGGCTTCTTGATTGCTAAACAAAGGATTATCTGCTAAAGGGGAAGATGCTGTAATAGTCCGCAAATCCCCAGTTTCTAAATTTTCCACAAACATCACGCTGGTGACGCGGCTGAGGTAAAGTTCCGGCTTTCCCTCCATCTGAAGGCGACTGTATGCGGCATACTGACCATTGGGAGAAATAAGGGACTGACTGCGATAGTACCGTACCCCAGAGCTGTTACTAGCACTCAATTCTGCATGAGTCGCTAACACCCAACTCCAAGGAATGGGATGGGGACTATTAAGGGGGTCAATTTGCACTCCTGGTTGAGTCATGTCTGGGGCTATGGCTTCAGGCACTTCATTATGTAAAACGGAGAAGATTGCGCCTTTCGTGGAATAGGCGACTTTGGCACATTTACGACTGCTTCTAGGCAGACAGTCTATGTACCCAAACCAGCAGGACGGCTAAAAGCAGCAATCTGGATGACTTGTCAAGCCACCCTACTGAAGGAAGTATTCTGTTGAACATCAATCAGGATTGAAGTTGCTAAAGTCCTGTGGGGTGTAAAAAGAGTAACATCTCAGGAACTACACAGCATTCCATATGATATGTATAACAAGTTAAGAATTCATCAGCACAATCTTTTACGAAAGTTTTTACTTTGAAGTTACGAACTTTGACATTTTTCTCCTTGATTGGGAAGGGGTTTGGTGTTTTCGTCCTCCAGATGAGATGATCGAATACAACGAATGTCACTATCATTTTTCTAGGGTCTGAATGCAATTCAGGAAAATCGGTGACTCAATCCACTAGTTCAGCCACAACGGCTTCCCGTGATCAATCAACCGCCAGACATCCGTGGTTACTCATTCTAATTTTCCGGCTGCTACTCCTAAGCGTAGGCGGGGGTTTAGCCCTGCTTTTGGGTATTGTGTGGGCCAACGTTTATCCCAAACCCAATCCGGAAAAGCCCCTGATTCTCAAAATTCTAGAGCGTCTTGACGAAAAAGCTCCAGCTACCCCTCCTCAATCCGACCTTTCAAGGGAGCCCGTGTCCAGCAGTTCCCCTCCCCAGCTAACCCCCGTCCAGCGGCAGCAAATCGCCGCCAAACTCAATCAGTTGCAGGCACAGCTCAAGTCAATGAATGAAGCTGCAACGACTCTAGAAGGA
>JBFLZA010000584.1:0-5816 GCA_040756535.1 Cyanobacteriota bacterium | reverse complement strand
AAGAAGCATGTGTTTTAATTATTAAGGAAATTATAAGGTATTTCCTTTATTGAAACAACTTAATAGTTTTGATTGTTCTTATAGAATCTATCTATAAATCCGGACAGCAGATTAAGCACCCGATGAGTATAATTGCGGCCTAAGTCCTGAAAAGGTCTAATCTTTCATGCCCCACACCCGAATCGTATGATCCCAACTGCTACTGACAAGCGATTGTCCATCGGGCGTTATGGCAAAACAAGCAATTGCCCCCTTATGCCCTGACAAACTGTGCAATTGTTTCTCTGTACTCAAATGCCACAAGCGAATTGTTTCATCCCAACTGCAACTGGTTAGCCTTTCCCCATCTGGCGTCATGGCAATCCAATTCACTTCGCCCCAATGCCCAACCAGAGTACTTTTTAGCTCTCCTGTCTCCAAATCCCAGAGTTTAATCGTCTTATCCTGACTCCCGGTGGCAAGGGTTTGTCCGTCGGGAGTAATGGCAAGACATTTTACCCAGTCTGTATGTCCAGTTAAGGTATAGATGGGGTCAGGGCAAATCGCCTGATTCAAATCCTCAGGGAGTTGCCACAACTTAATAGTATTGTCAGCACTGCCACTAACGAGTAGTTCCCCATCTGGCGTTATGGCAACTGACTTCACTCCAGCTTCGTGTCCTTCCAAGGTGGCGAGGCATTCCTCGGTGTTTAAATCCCACAGTTTAATCGTATTGTCCTCACTGCCACTTGCTAGCAATTGCCCATTGGGCATCATGGCAACACAATTAATTGATTCGGAATGTCCGGTGAGAGTGTACATGAGTCCATCACCGATAACCCGACTTGTGGGAGAAAATGAATTGTACTTGCCGATTGCCTGCAAATCCCAGACTTTTAGGGCTGTGTCGCGGCCCCCACTCACTAGCGTTTGTCCATCTGGGCTGATGCATAAGGTATAAATTGAGCCAGTATGCCCTGTCAAGGTGCGGATGATTTTGCCACTTCCTAGATGTCGGACTGTGATGATTCTGTCATTGCCGCCACTCAGCATGATCTGACCATCGGGAGTCATTGCGATCGCATACGTGGTAGATTTTCCTGTGGCATATCTGTAGAGGCATTGGAATTGTTCGTAGGGGTTGTACTCCTGCAATATCTCAATCAGCTTTGGCTCTTGAATCGTTTGCAGCAGAGAGTAAGCGGTTCGCTGCACCTGAAACGAAGCGTCATTCAATGCCCCAATCACTAACTCTAATCCCTCAGCGCCATAGTTTAATGCTTCTTTGAGTGCATTGAGTCGTTGTTCAAGCAGGTACGGATTCGTTCGAGAATTACTTTGGTTGAAGCGTCGCTTAACTCCCGCTAACCCACCCAAAACCGCACCATTGAGCGGTGTTGGGGTTTGATTGCCAAGGACAACATCATAAGATTTTGGCTGATTGAGGGGATTGATCATTGCAATGCTTGCTACCGTACCACTACCAAGATAGCTAGATGTTGAGAGTATTCGTGTTTTAGCTGGAAGATGAAAACGACACAAAGGATTCATCCTTGGTATCCTACAGAGCTAACGGAGGTTTTTAATGAATAAGCGGCGAGATAACGTTCCGTTCGACCCTTACTACTTCGAGAAACAGGCAAGCGATGGTATAATCTTTTCCCTGGACGATACCTTCCGCCATATCTATCAAACGAACCATTGGAGAGGCACGGATTCAGTCTCAGGTGAAGGCGCGAGTAGAAACCAAGTTCAACAAATTGAGGCTGAACTTCCAAAGTTACTCAAGTCATTACAGGTAGATGTGTTTCTCGACTTGCCCTGCGGAGATTTCAGTTGGATGCAGTTCGTCAACTTACCCGTTTCACTCTATATTGGCGCAGACATTATAACCGAGCTGATTGCTGAAAATCAAAAACGGTACGGCAGCCAGCATCGTCAGTTTATAACATTGGACTTGACCGTTGATCCACTACCGAGCGCAAAACTGTTGTTGTGCCGAGATTGCCTGGTGCATTTTTCTTTTGCAGATATCCGCCGCACTCTGGATAATATCACCAGAAGTGGTATAGCTTACCTGCTGACAACTACTTTTCCCAACTGTGAGGAAAACGAGGATATTACAACGGGGGATTGGCGCTTACTAAACCTTGAGAAGCCGCCATTTAACTTTCCCAAACCGTTACAACTCCTCAATGAGCAATGCAGCGAGGGTGGGGGTCAATTCCGAGATAAGAGCTTAGGATTATGGCGAATGCAAGATATACAACCTGACTAATTAGGTTAGCACTTACGCAAAGCCTCTATGGGAGTCTCATCATTGCAATTGGTAACTTAAAGTTTGATGAGTTGACTATAACCTCCAAATCCCACAGGAAAATCAGTTTCATCGTTGTAATACGCCCCTGCCAAATTTGCCTCATTTAGGTTTACCCCATTGAGTTTGGCCCCACGCAAATCTACTCCACTTAAATCCGAACCTGGGAATTTTGCTCCAACTAGATTAGCACCACTCAAATTTGCTCCACTCAGATTGGTTTCACTCAAGTTAGCCCAACTGAGTTTGGCTGCACTTAAATTCGTTTCGCTTAAGTTTGCAGCACTCAAATCTGCACTTCTGAGGTTTGCCTCAATCAGGGTTGCCTGACTGAGGTTGGCTTTATTTAAGTAGGCTTGATTGAGGTTCGCTCTATTCAGAATAGCTTCACTCAAGTCTCCACCCGTTAGATTAATCTTACTCAAGTCAGCTTGAGTCAAATCTGCTTCAATCAAATAGGCTCGATTGAGGTATGCCTCACTGAGATTAGCTTCAGTAAAATTAACCTCACTTAAGACAGCCCAAGGCAAGTAGAGGCCATTTAGGCTAGCCCTTGGGAAATTCCGTTCACCAGCCTCGTAACACTTTTGGAGTTCCTGCGCCAACCTACTTTTATATTGAACTAACGATTGCTTGACATTATTAGCCGAATATGAGTTAAGAAGAGAATAAGCGGCTTGATGGATGTGCCACGATTCATCCTCTAAAGCTTGAATCACCAAATCTAAGCCAGCTTGACCATATTTCAATGCATCGTTTAAGGCAGCAATTTTTTGCTCGATACTCGCTGGACTACCTGATGACTCACTCCTACCCAACCTCCATTTAACACCTTCAATTCCGCCTAAAACCAGGCCACTATAAGCTGGGGCATTACCCCCTAGAACAGCATCATCTTGTTTGGGCTGGTTGGGATGATTGGTCATTGCACCTTGATTTTATGGGTGATAAGGAGAAGATTACAGGAGTTTGGCGCAAATACCTTAGTCAGTTTTCTATACGTGAGAAAAGAGCATCCAAACAGACAACAACCCCATATCCACCGACCACTAAAAACGGCAGATGTCCTTGGGGTGCATCTAAGTGAAACCAAAGGCGATCGTATTCAACCCAACTATTGTTAACCCGCCATCCGACTTGCTCACAAAATTGATACCAAACTTGATAATCGGCATCCTGAGTCCCTCCAACATCCTGCCAGATATGTTTTTGTATCCTCAAGCCAAAGCGCCCCTGACTATATTTCCCCCAAAGTTGGTCAAGGGTATATAAATCGAGCTTGGGGAAATTGTGAATAGGGTTGATTGTCAGCAAGCCTTTTTGTTCACAGTTCGAGATCCAAAGCATGATTGCTGCTGTTTCTCGATCTGCTTCTTTCCAGTTTTGTGCAGCTAAGAGTGAATCCAGCTTGCGGTAATCGACTCCAACATTTGAAGGCAATCCATTGGCGAAAGTATAAGCTTTTAACGCTTGCCTAACTTTGGGTTCAGTCTGTTGCCAGAGTTGCTGATAAACGGCTCCAGATTCTTTTCTTAACGCTTGAAGGACTACGTCCAAGCCTAATTGGTCATAATTGAGCGCTTCGGAGAGAGCCGCAATTTTTAGAGCTATATTGGTATTCTTTAAACGCCACTTAACTCCGCCAATTCCTCCTAAAACAACACCACTATAGGCAGGAGCATTACCACCTAGAACAGCATCAGTATCTTTAGGCTGATTGGAATTTTCGCTCATCGCACTGCTCCTTATGAGTTGATCAAGAGAGGATTACTGAATTTCCGCCATCCTTTCCCAAGTATGAAATATATCTGTCTAGGTGAGACTGATGCAGGAGAAGGATATTTACCCAGGGTTTTTGGCAGTTAAATGAAGACAGTTGAAATTTGGCGATCGCATTTACCATTTCATAGACTACCCGTTAGCGCAAGTCAGAGCAATTCCGTGATTCTGGCCTTTTTTTTCGTATTAGAGACTGAGTACAAACCACTGATTAATAATTCTCTTTAAATAAAATAATATGTCTTTCATAATCCTTTTATAATTTTGTTTAAGAAAATGCGACTAAGGGATAGTTCCTTTTGATCGTAAGTACAGAGCATAGTGGAAAGCGATGTTTAACAAAAAGTCAACGAATACCGCTTCAACAAGTCAGCAGTGGCTTAGAAGAATCAGTTTATAAGTGGCTAATTTTTGGCAAGTGTTCCATATTCTCTGGATAAATAATGAATAGAAAAATCAGACTCTCTTATTTAGGTATCAATCCTTGGAAATGGCAATATCTCTTGATTTTGTCACTTACTGTAACCCTAAGTGAGACGAAGAAAGCAAGCAGCTTTGACCAAAGCGCTCTAGAACGCTTGCGGCAAACTAACTCTTGCCGAGACTGCAACCTCAAAGGAGTTAATTTAACAGGTGCCAATCTTATGGGCGCTAATCTTGAAGGAGCAAATCTACAAGGAGCTAATTTACAAGGAGCAAATCTAGAAAATGCCAATCTCAAAAAAGCTAACTTGAAAGGGGGTTCCCAACCGACAATACTAGCAGCTGCGAATCTGAAAAATGCCGATCTGAGCGATGCAAAACTCAGGGGGGCTGTATTGTTCAAAGCCAATCTAGAAGGCGCTAATTTGAGCCATGCCGATCTCAGTATAGTTTTAAGCAGGTTGCTTAATAGCATGTCAATTCACTGTACTGACTTGAGGGCGGCTAATTTGTCGGGGGCAAATCTCAGCCATACTAATTTGAGGATTAAGGTTCCCGTCGGTGATAGATGGATGGTTCATGGAGGCACTCCTCTAAAAACAGAAAAGATCTGTAATCCAGCTCTGTTGGGTGCTAATTTTAGCCGTGCAAATTTGAAGGATGCTGTTCTTGAGGGAATTGAACTTAAGCAGATTGTCCTGTGTCAAACGACGATGCCAGATGGCAGCATATCCAACTCTAACTGTCCATCCGAGCTGAAAAATTATCTGAAGATTTCTTCTGAAGTTTTCACCAACTTGCATTACAGCAAGCTTAATGCAATCCCCACACCTTAATCGTGTTATCTCCACTGCCACTGACAACAGTCAGCTGCAAAGGACTAATGGCAACACCATAAACCTTCTGAGAATGACCTTTAAGGGTACTGCGAAGAATTCCCGTATCCAAATCCCAAATCTTAATGGTTGCATCCATGCTGCTACTCATCAGGGTTTGTCCATCGGGACTGATGGCAACAGCATAAACCTTTTGAGTATGACTCACAAGCGTACTTCTTAGGCTACCTGTATTCAGTTGCCACAGCTTGATTGTACTGTCCGCGCTGCCACTGACTAGGGTTTGTCCATCGGGACTGATAGCGAGGGAAGTTACCCAATTGGAATGTCCAGAGTAGGTAAATAGCCGTTGTTCGGTAAAAAGATGCCACAGTTGGATGGTACCGTCTCCACTACCGCTAGCTAAAAATTGTCCATCGGGACTGAACGCAACTGACCAAACGGTGTCTGCGTGTCCTGTAAATGTGCGAAGTACATCTCCA
>JBFLZA010000583.1:0-5822 GCA_040756535.1 Cyanobacteriota bacterium | reverse complement strand
CTTGATAAGGGGGGACTAAGGGGGGTAAATTCGACTTTTGCAAGAGGTCTAGTCAACATGATTGTTGCATCAAAACCGACTCTGCCCCATCAGAGAGTTAACGTTCAACTAGCACAACGACGGATAGGAGAATGTCGTGCAGCGACTAGATCGACATTTATCTATCAAGAGCGTTCGACTGCCAATCCAATTAGAGCTTTACAGCCTAACGAACAAGTGACGCTGGCACAGGAGAGCAATAGAGGGGGGTGGATAGCGATTAATTCCCCTCTTAGTGGATTCGTACAGACAAACGACCTCAAACTCTGCTCTAATGCCTCTAGCCGCCCTTCCCCATCAAATCTCTGCCGCCAAGTTACATATAAAGGAACTGAGGGTGTGGCTGTCCGCGAAAGACCTAACTTTAATGCCCGTCAAATCGATACTGTATTCTTGGGCAATCTGGTTACGCTTTCCAATCCTCCCCAATTCGTAACAGATGACACCGGACGCGAATGGGCTAGACTTGCATCTCCTACTGCTGGATGGATGTCTAACGGTTTTCCTGCAACAGGAGACCTCAATCTTGAAGCTTGTCTGTAGTCCACCATTACACTAAAAAGGGTGTGGTCATAAGTCGTTGGTTGAGACTGATACTCCTGATACTCCAAAAGTTTTTTGCACATTAGCAACGGGTACATGACCACATCCTCCTAAAAGAGTGCTATAGGAATCCTATTTGAGTTACAGGCTTTGGTTGTTCAGATCCCCGACTCTTTGAAGAAGTCGGGGATCTTGGCGTTTATGAATCATTTAGAATTGCTATAGCTCATTTTTGTGAGGGATTATCCGCTTTTTCGTAGCTCTTGTTTCCCCAGTCACTATAATACTGAATCATCTCATAGTAGTTCCATTCTAAAGATGATAAGTGCAGTATTTTTACTGATTTTCTGATGGATTAAGAGGCTTTATTCAAATCAGACCTAGTTGAGCGCACAACAAAGCCACTAAGGTTGAAAAAGCTGTAATTGCTAATGCAACAAGCGGGTGTTGTCCTTGACTCACAGCAAAAGATGTCACGATCCCAGCACCTATTGCGGCTGTTACAGCTGCTCCCACCCAGTCCTTATCAGAATTTTTGTTGTACATCGTTTGCAATTTGTAAGTAGGGTTTTTAAGACGATTAGTTTTAAAAAGTACCATTACTTCTGAGCGACGCTTTCAGTTACTAGTCGTTTTGCAATTAAGTTTAAAAATCAGCTACTTTTCTTAACAGAAAAATACTATTAATCTTAAAAGAAGCTTTAATTTATGCTGTAATAGGAAAAATTGAATATAATTTTATTCTTTCATTATTCGGAAAAGAGCAAGCTGGTAACATTTCGCAACACACGCAATCCATGAAGTGCTCCCCTAACGAGTCGGATAGAGGCAATTGGCTGTTGGAGCATCCCTAGGGCTAAGGGCAAAGGTTGAAGTGAACCCTCAGGGCTGAGTGCGGAGGAAAGATTGGGCAGGTTATGGTGAGAGTCGTCACTGATGACTCGTAACATGGCAACCGCAATTCCTGCTTGAGAGAGAACCTCTAAGGCGGCAAATCCCTCCATATCGACAACTTGGGTATTGTAGGTTTGAGCGAGATGACGCTTCTGTTCGGCGGAAACAATGATGCGATCGCTCGTGTACACCCTTACTAAGGGAATCCCTTCTCCTCGTGTAGGGCGGCAAAAGTTTGCCACCAGTTTCCCAGAATCGATTAAAAGCTTCCGCTCCCCAGCTCCCCCGCTCCCACGCTCCCCCGCTCCCCAGCTCCCCCGCTCCCCAGCTCCCTCGCTCCCTCGCTCCCCCGCTCCCCAGCTCCCCAGCTCCCCAGCTCCCCCGCTAACAACTGATGGGTTATTTATGCCGATCTCCACTAGTTTGTGGTGTAGCCAAGTGGTGAATTCGCGATCGCACTCTCGCACTAGAGGAGTAGACTCACTCGACTGATACACGCAATCTTGGTACACAACAATATCGCCAACACCTAAGTGAGGGGACAAGCTACCACATAAACCCATAACCAACACTCTTGACGGTGAAATCTTCAGGTATTCTTCTGCCTGTTGCCACTGTTCGAGATACTGAGTTAAAGCCTTAGGACCAACAGGGATTGGTACTGCGATCGGTTTTGGAGACTTAACACGACTTAAGCCTCGACAAACCGCTTTATACTCTGCTCCCTGAGGAACCAGAATTATTTGGGGGAATGGGGAATGGGACGACAAGGAGGAATTCTCGCAATGAAAATGGCTATTGGAGACAAAAAAATATCACATCAAGAACAATCCATTTAACCAGCAGTCTTGTCAAGAGCCATCTGAAATATGACCGCTAGAAACATCTTAAGGAAGGATGTCTAAATTTTTTTGATCATGTATGAAGGACTCGCCAACCTAAGGTCAGAGCGATAGGATGACAGAAATATGTTGTAATCCGCACGGCCTGCCTTTCAAAATGGCTTCAATTTCCCGTAAAAACTTAATTGAAGATATTCCTCGCTTCCTTGTGGCTCAGGCGGGAATTATGTTTGCTGTTAGTTTGGTTACCATTCAAACAGGTCTTCAGTATGGGTTTGCTAGCTCCTCTTCATGGTTAATCGATCGCTCCCAAGCTGATATTTGGGTAGCCTCTAAAAATATGGTGCATTTGGGGATGACTCGCCCACTCCCTTACGAGCGAGTGAATGAGGCTCGCCAAGTCGAAGGTGTAGAGCGAGCTGAAGCTGTCATTATCCGGGGAGGCGATTGGTATCAGGGACTTGTTGATAAAATTTCCTCGGTTACAGTTGTAGGTGCACCACCTGAAGGGCTGTTATTTTCACCCACAACCCAATTTATTCAAGGCAGTTTCAATGATTTGAAAGAGCCTTACAACATCATTACTGACAACACGAACCTCGACTCTCTCTACCTGAAACAAGTTGGTGATTTTGGTGAAATTAACGACATCCGTGCAAATCTGGTGGGCTTAACGGAGGGAACTCAATCCATTGTCTTTGGTAACATCATTTTCACCTCTTTAGAAAGTGCCAACGCTTACATCAATGTTGGCTTAACCGACAGACGCTTGGTTAGAGATGATAATTTCACGCCCACTCCTGCACCGAGAGCAATAGAAGCAACAGACTCCATTACCTTTGTACTGATTCGGGCAAAGCCTGGTACTAACTTAGAAACACTCAAGAGTCGGTTAGAAAAAGCGCTACCGAATACCCGCGCTTACACACGCGAAGAGATGTCGCGTCAGACACAAATCTACTGGCAGGAGCGATCGGGAATTGGATTTATTCTCGGACTTGGTGCTGTAGTCGGTGTTCTTGTTGGTGTTGTCGTCGTCGGTCAAATCCTCTATGCTTCCGTATCAGACCGCATTAAGGAGTTTGGAACCCTCAAAGCAATGGGTGCGTCCGATCAATTTATCTACAGAGTGATTGTAGAACAAGGTTTATGGATGGCAATTTTGGGCTATTTGCCTGGAATGGCTCTATGTCTTGGGGTAGCAGCATGGACAGCTAAAACTCAGGGAATTGTGATTTTAATTACACCAGCTTCAGCCTTTGCTGTTTTTGGTATCACCGTTGCCATGTGTGTTGGTTCTGCTTTGTTTGCCATCCAGAAAGTGACTCGCGTCGATCCGGCAATTGTATTCAAGGGATAATCCAGGGAATTGACAGCGTTGTTCTGACTTTTGATGAAGCACCGTTAACTCTCAAGATGTAAGAAGTGTACTTGCCCTCTAGCTTGACCTAATGACTAAATTTTTTGAAAAAAACCTTTATAGTGCCAGAAACTCAATTCGCAGGACTGCCGGTTCTACAGCAGCCATTGCAGCTAAGGACGTTGAGATGGTCGTTTCATCAGGACAGCAGCGCTTACACGTTTTGAAGGGAATTAACTTAGAAATCCATAAAGGTGATATTCAGCTATTAATGGGGCCTTCTGGATCGGGAAAGACGACTTTGCTGTCAATCTTAGCTGGATTACTCACACCGACAGCAGGAAGCGTGTACTTACTCGGAGAAGAAATTACCCGAATGTCTCGGAGGAAGCTAGCTCGATTTCGACGAGATCACATCGGCTTTATTTTTCAGGATTCTAATTTGTTTCCCGCGATGACAGCGCTGGAAAATGTGGAAACGGCACTGAATATTAGAGGGATTTGGGGAAAACGGGCGCGTTTGAGAGCGCAAGCCATGCTGGAGCACGTTGGGTTAGGAGACAAAGGTAACCAAATCCCCCGGAAGCTTTCAGGTGGACAAAAACAGCGAGTAGCGATCGCTCGTGCCTTAGTCAGTCATCCTCAGTTAATTATGGCAGATGAGCCAACGGCAGCTTTAGACGCCCAGAGCGGACATAATGTGATGGAGTTACTACGCAACCTAGCCAAAGAAGAGGGCTGCACCGTCTTGATGGTAACCCACGACCCGCGAATCGTAGATATAGCTGACCGAATTGCTCACTTAGAAGATGGGGTACTCCAAAAAGATGCAGGAGAGAGGGGAAATTTACATTCCGCTTAGCCCTTCATGGATAGCCACAGAAATTGTTGGTGTTGGAATTTATAGCTTATTGGCAGTGTTAGGGTTACCTTAATGTCGCAAGAAGGCTCTGCTTGTGGCAGCCTACATTTTTTGATGAGCAGGTAGAATTAATCAACCAGAGAATTGTTGAAGCAGCTAATCGTTTTGAGGAAAGTCAATACCCCATGAATTCTGAAGTAAATCGCCAACTTGTGCTGAAAATTCTTCTGATTGCCTGTATCATCTCTACAGCTATTCATTTTACGGATAACTATCTCTATATTGATAAATATCCTCAGCCTGATTTGATTACCGCTCCCTCAATCTACATCTCATGGATAATTTGGACAGCAATTGGTGTTGCTGGTTACTGGTTGTATAAAAGTGGAAGATTTTGGCTTGCTTACCTGTGTCTAGTTATCTACTCATTTTCGGGTCTAGATAGCTTAGGACATTACTTGTACGGAGCGATGTCTGAGTTTTCAATGAAGATGCATTTGTTCATCATTACGGACGGGTTGACAGGTTTAGCAATTTTGGGATTTACACTTTGGTCAGGCTTAGTCCTCAGGGAACAATTCAGAAAATCTGGTAGTAGCGTTTGACGGCAGCGTTCAATAGGGACAAGGAGAAATGTGTTCTAGAATGCATTGCTCGATAAAATCAGTTTCAGCTGAATAATTTGCAACTAACGTAGAGTTGAAAATTGGCAAATCCAAAATCTAGGACTCTTCCTGTTTCGGAAACTTCCCAAACCCAGCGCCCCACAATTCAAAATCCAAAATTCACCAAAATCTTTGTCACCGGGGGGACAGGGTTTATCGGTGCAAACCTAGTGCGGTTGCTGGTGCAAGAAGGATACAGAGTACGCGCCCTTGTTCGTCATTCTAGTCGCTTAGATAACCTGCAAAATCTGGATATTGAGATTGTCAAAGGGGATTTGAATGATTCCCAGTTGTGGCGGCAGATGCAGGGTTGCCAGGCACTCTTTCACGTTGCGGCCCACTATTCCCTTTGGCAAGCTGATCAGGAGGCACTTTATCGTCATAATGTGCTGGGAACGCGCAATGTTTTAGCAGCAGCAAGTCAGGCAGGCATTGAGCGAATTGTTTACACCAGTTCAGTGGCAGCAATTGGTGTGGGTAGTCCGGGGGAGATTGTAGATGAAACTTATCAAAGTCCTGTTGATGCCTTGATTGGTTACTATAAAAAGTCTAAATTCCTAGCGGAACAGGAAGCTAAACAAGCAGCTGAGGCAGGCCAAGATGTGGTTATTGTTAAT
>JBFLZA010000582.1:0-5837 GCA_040756535.1 Cyanobacteriota bacterium | reverse complement strand
TGATGGCGCAAATGTCCGTATTCTCTCTCCCACATTCCAGTCTTTAAGTCTTCCTGCAAGCGAGTAATGCCATCATTCAGTTCAGAGTTATCGAGCTTAGCAAAGGACGAGATGCCATTGCGGATATTACTGTCGAGATAAAGCTCTGGTTTTGCCCAACCAACAGCAGCAAACGAGTCAGACAAATCGCATGGCAAAGGGAAAACAAGCGACTTCACTATTCCACCAGCAATTGTTTGAATTTCAGAGATTAGTTGTGGAAGTGGGATGAAAGTAGACTGAACATCTGAAATAAATGATGGGAAATATTTGGTCAACCAAAAACGGGAAATCATGTCGGGATCGTAGGTGAAAAGAATAATCTGACCGCCTCCTGTAACTCTATGAACTTCGCGTAGTGCTTGTTTAGGATATTGGAAATGATGGAAAGCAAGAATAATGATAGCTGCGTCCGCTGATCGATCAGGTAAGGGCAGTTTTTCAGCATGACCGTCTATCCATTGAATACCCGTGTGGATGATCGCTTGCTGACGCATTACAGCCGATGGTTCAACCGCGAAGACGCGGTAACCCTTATAAGCTAGAGCAAGCGCATACGATCCAGTTCCAGCACCAATATCTACGATGGGGCGTGGCTTTGAAGTTTCCAAAATATCTAGCAGTGCAGCAACAATACGAGAGTCGCTTTTTCGAGTTCGGGAGTAGTGCTTACCAATGGAGTCGTACAGCATCATCTATGGGTAATGTTTTAAAGCTCCAATATAAATGGCAAGCTAATACGATCTCATGCTGCCTTCAGTTCATTGACCGCATTTTGCAAGGCGGCTAACAAGACATCAACTCTTTGAGCGCCGACCAGTATTTCCTTGCCGATGCGGATGGTGGGTACGCTGTGGATATTTTGAGCGAGCGCATATTGTTTCAGTTCTTTGACTTCCTCGATACCTTCATCAGACAAGAGGAGCGCTTTCGCTTGTTCAACATCTATCCCAACGTCAGCCGCAAGATTGGCTAAAGTTTCGACATCGCCAATATCCTGTCCTTCGGTAAAGTAGGCTTTCAGGATACGAAAAGCCATCTCGGTTGCTTTGCCGTCCTTGCCAGCTAACCAAGTTAAGCGGTGCGCCTTAAGAGTATTCGGCGTAACTTTCATCAAGTCATAGCGAAATTCAATGCCGTCTTCTTTACCTGCCTGCACCGTTTTTGCATCCAGCATTTGTGAATAGTCCCAACTGCCAAATTTGTTGGTGCGATAGGTTTTGCGATCGATGCCTGCTTCCGGCATGTTGGGATTTAGCTCGAACGGATACCAAATGCGCTCAATCGCAACGGGAGTCTCAAGTTGTTCGTTCGCGTAGCGTGCGAGTAGCGCAATCGCTCGATTCAATCGTATATCTGCAACCAGACACCAAGGGCAGATAAAATCCGAGGTTATTTCAATTTTGAGAGTCATGGTTGTCTCCTTGATTTGTGTTGCACGTTAATTGCTCACATCTCAACCCTAACTTCACTAGGTTTGTTTGCATGATGCGGGTCTTATCCTGATGCCAACCTGGTTAATTGGTGGAGATATTCGAGTTGGAAGGTTGCAAGCTGTACTGACTGATTTCCAGATGCATCCCCAAGCTGACATGGATATGGGAATTTACGCGCTTTATTTGCCAAATCGCAGGCATTCGCTGCGGGTCAAAACGTTCCTCGATTTCTTGATGAAACGATTTGGCAATCCGCCTTACTGGGATGCGATCGCGATCTGAAGACTTTGTGGAGGTTTAACGCTTCAACCGCACTTGAGCCTGGAAGAACGAGAAACTCGTTAATAACCTGACAGGATATTAACTACACTATGAGGCATAGTGTCTGTTTTAGAGGAGCAATCCCTAAAGGCGTGGAACCATGAGTACCCAAACAAGCCAGCAATTACCCATTCCACCCCACTTCGATGCTGCTAAGGTAGGGGAAGTTTGGCGAGTTCCATATCAGGAGAGAGCCGTCAAAGCTAGGGAGTGGGCGAAAAAGTATGAGATTCAATCGGCGGCTGAGGACAAAACCCGTGTCTGCCTGTTACTCATTGATGTTCAAAATACCTTTTGCCTTCCCGACTTTGAACTGTTTGTTGGTGGTAAGTCAGGAATGGGGGCGGTGGAAGACAATGTGCGGTTGTGTGAGTTTATCTACCGCAATTTGGGGGTAATTAGTGCGATCGCACCGACAATGGACACTCATACCGCGATGCAAATCTTCCATCCTATATTTTGGGTGAACGAGACTGGCGAACACCCCACACCCGCTTCTACTATCACTCCAGAAGATATCCAACAAGGTAGATGGAACGTTAACCCAGCTATTGCTGATAGCTTGACTAACAGTGACCCCTCCAATTTAAATGCACACGCCCTTCATTATGTCAAGCAGCTAACCGATTTAGGAAAATACCCCCTAACCGTGTGGCCCTATCATTCCATGTTAGGAGGCATCGGTCACGCCTTGGTTTCTGCTGTTGAGGAAGCACTGTTCTTCCACTGCATCGCTCGAAATAGCCAAACCCGATTTGAAATTAAAGGCAACAATCCTTTAACCGAAAACTATTCCATCCTGCGCCCTGAAGTATTGGAGGATGTCAGCGGCAACGCTATTGCCCAAAAAAATACCAGCTTGATTTACTATTTGCTGGAATTTGACGCTGTCATTATTGCAGGGCAAGCTAAGAGTCATTGTGTTGCCTGGACAATTGCCGATTTACTAACAGAAATTCAGACGAAAGATGCCAGTTTAGCTAAGAAGGTGTACCTACTAGAAGATTGCACCTCACCCGTTGTGATTCCGGGAGTCGTGGACTATACAGAGCAAGCCGATGAAGCATTCCAGCGATTTGCCGCAGCAGGAATGCACTTGGTTCAATCCACCCAACCCTTGAATAGCTGGCCTGAATTTCCAGTCCTTTCGGCGTAATTCTCGTGTCAAGTACATTTCATTTTCTTCCCTATTCCCTATTCCCCATTCCCCGTTAAGGAGTTCCCTGTTCCCCATTGCCACAATTCATGGGTAGCATTCTTTTTTCCATTTGATATAAGACTTTTTGCTTAGAACGACGATCTACACTACGCACAGGTTGGGTTAACGGCAACTCAATCACAAACTCTGTACCCTCGGCTGGAACGGAATGACACCAAAGCTTGCCACCATGTCTGTCCGCTACAATTCGGTAGCTAATAGACAACCCTAATCCCGTGCCCTTCCCTGGTGGTTTTGTCGTAAAGAAGGGGTCAAAAATTCTCTGTCTAACGTCTGGCGATATACCAGGGCCGTTATCAAGGATACGAATGACTACCCAGTTATCTCCAACAACCTGGGTGTGAATCCTAATCCAAGGAGTTGCAGGTTGAAGGTTGCAGGTTGGCCCGATAGAAGACGAGTTAGCTTCCAATGTCCCAACGTTCCAACGTTCCCACCGGTCAACTCCTTCCAACGAATCAATCGCATTACTCAGAAGATTCATAAAGACTTGATTGAGTTGACCGGGGTAACACTCTACTAATGGCACTTGACCATACTCTTTAATGATTTGAATCTCAGGATGGTTGGGCTGTTGTTTGAGTCTGTGTTCGAGGATGAGTAGAGTATTCTCAATCCCTTCATGAATATTGACAACCTTGAGTTCCCCTTCATCAAGGCGGGAGAAGTTGCGTAAAGACAGCACAATTTGGCAAATCCGGTCAGCACCTTCTTTCATCGACGCCAGCAGTTTGAGGAAATCTTCTGCGATGAAATTTAGGTCAAGGCTTTCTAGTTGTTCGGCAATCTCTGCGACTGGGTTAGGATAGTGTTTTTCGTATAGCTTGAGTAGGTGCAGCAGTGATTGGGCATACTCCCTAGCTGGGTGGATATTGCCGTAGATAAAGCTAACAGGATTGTTGATTTCGTGGGCAACGCCAGCAACAAGCTGACCCAAACTCGCCATCTTTTCACTCTGCACCAAGTGAGCTTGAGTGCGCTGAAGTTCTTGCAAAGTCAGTTCGAGTTGCTTGGCCTTCTCCTGTTCTTCAACTGTAAGCCTCAAGAGAGCTTCCTCAACTCGTCGGCGTTCATGGTTTTCTTGTTCGAGTTCATATCTCGCCTGTTCAGCCACAGTACGAGCAACATCTAGTTCCCGATTTCGCTGTTCTACTAGGAGACGTTGGGAATATTCGTACTGGTAAAGGCGGTTTTGCATCACCGCAATGGTGAGATGAGTTCCACTCGACCAAATCAGTTCAATGTCTTCCCTTGTCCATTCACAGGCTTGGCCTCGTTTTAGTTCTCGCCAAGCTTCAAAGGAATCCCTTACCTTATTGTTCCGCTCGTCTGGATCAAATCGACCTGCCCAGAGAATGTCTGTATCTATTTCGTTGCGGAAGATACTCAGACATCCTAGAGTTTGTCTGCCATATTGCAGCGGCAGCACTAGTAGACTGCGAATGGGGGTCGGTTGAAAATAAGGGGCAAGCGTTTCTAATTTCACCTCTTGGTAGATATCTGTGATCGCTTTGATCGTCGGTAGTCGCTTGTTGATCAGTTCCAGTCCCACGTCGGCAGAAAAATCGACTTCCCACTCTGCTTCTTGCTCCTCAATTTCTTCAGCCAACAGTTGTCGCCAAAAGGGGAAATCTTCTAGCCTTGTCGGTTCAGTGTAACCGGATAGCGTCGGTTGAACGCCACAGGTATAGAGTTGAGTCGCAACGCTGCCACTTGGAGTAAGATAAAGTCGCCCACCAGAACCCTGAACTGCATTAATAATCGCTTCCAAGACAATTTGCAGGATTTGTTCGATTTTCAACGAAGAGTGCAGCAGAGTGGAAATGCGATTGATAAAGGCTTCCCGACGTGCTGTTTCGCGAGTTTGAGTGAGAAGCTCGGATTGTGCGATCGCGATCGACACTTGCTCTGTTACCATCTGAACAATTTGCAGCTCCTCTTGGGAGAAGGCTTTCGGTTGAGCATGATGAGACACCAGCAAACCCCAGAGGTTCTCGTGATGCAAAATCGGAATCACCAAAGAAGACTGCACCCCCATTGCCGTTAAATAATCCACATGGCAGGGGTCAACAGGACGCTGAAGAATGTCTTCAATCGGACGAGAGCGAACCTCTTCTACTGTTAAATCTTTAATTGTCTCCAGATAATCAAAGCGGCTGATAGTGATTCGTTGAGCGGGAACATCCACAATCGATCGCTGACGCGCTTTCACAAACATCTCGCGGGCCGCAGGAGGAATGTCTCCAGCCGGGAAATGTAGATTGAGGAGCGATGGTAGGTGATTTTGGTCAACCGATTCAGCGATGACTTGACCTGAACCATCAGGGGCAAAGCGGTAAATCTTAACTCGGTCGGTTTGTAAAAACGATCGCACTTCGGCTGCAGTTACAGACAGAATCTCTTGCAGTTCCAACGATTGGCGGATACGACTTGTCATCCGATTTAACAAAAGATTCTGCATTGTTCTAAAATAGAGCGTTGCTCACCTAAGATGACAGGGTCAGCATCAAACGGAAAACCTAGTTTACCCCATTTAACGCTTTATCCAGTAAGTATACCTAGTCTGCATAAATAACCAAGTGTCTTGTGACACTGAAACTTTAGATTGACATCTCCCCTCCTTAAAAGAGAGGGGATTCTGAGCTGATGTTACGCGCTGGCGTGATCGCACAGCGCTCCACATTTCTCGCGATAAGATCGAGTCAGGTTAGTGAACATGTCATATCGCTTCGGCAGTGTCAAGCTGCCCTTACCCACCTTAGCTAGACACAAACCTAGCTGTGTGGCTACTTTGTTGATAATATTCGCGGCCCCGTTGCAAT
>JBFLZA010000581.1:0-5843 GCA_040756535.1 Cyanobacteriota bacterium | reverse complement strand
TTTGATTACCGATTCCAGTGATGATGACAACTCCACAGATTACCGTTATGGGCATGGGCATAAGGCAATCAGCGTTATGGCTTCAACGGCTAACAATGACTCAGGAGTTGCTGGCATTAACTGGAACAGTGATGTCTACGTGAATGACGTGTATAACGGTGTCGATTTACAGCAAGCAATTACGGACACAATCGAATATGCACGAGACAACAATCTGCGGGTTGTTTTCCAGGGTGGCATTCAGGGCGAGTATTGGCTCACCCATGGTGGCGGCACACAAGCAGAACTTGAGCAGTTGATTGAAGATAACTCTGATATTGCCATGTTTGCTGTTGCCGCAGGCAATGGGGGAATTGATATAGACGATGCTACTACCGACCCTATTCTTAGCGGTGGTGTTGCTAGGCTGCAAACCACTCACGATAACGTGATGTCCGTGGGAGCGCTTGAGTACACAGGCACAGAGGTAGATGGCTTGACAAACGCTTCCTCTGTAAATATCGCTAGCTACTCCAATCGCGGCGAGAGTTTGACATTGATGGCAGCAACAGATTCCCTTGCGATGGACAAATCTGGCAAGATGACTATTTTTAATGGAACTTCGGCTGCCAATCCCAACATGGCTGGAATTGCCTCACTGGTTTGGAGCGTTAACTCCGAACTAACTGGAGGAGAACTGCGTCAGATTCTCATCGATACAGCGATGGATTTAGGAACAGTGGGTGATGATAATACCTTTGGCAATGGGTTAGTGAATGCCGATGCTGCGATTCGTCGTGCCTGGGCACTAGCTGACAGCTTTGATGTTGCGAACCTCTACTCTGGTGATTCATTGTTTGTGTAAGACTGTTTAGATACAGGTCAAGAGGGGTTAAAAAGCTTTCTAATCAGAAAAGAATTTGAACTCCTCTTAACCTCCTTCTGGAACTGCTCGCTTCAAATGGCAGTCCTCTTCTCTATAGTTAAAGTAAATAAGAGAAATAACTGATGAGGTTGAGCGAATATGTAGGCACATTCTCTGCAATTCTAATTGCTTTTGTGCCTACTATTACTAAAGGTGAGGCTAAAAACATGACTGGTTGTACCCCCAGTATTGAACCCGCAATTACTGTGACTGTCTCTGATGTTCAAACAGGAACCCCCCTTAAAGCAACCATTATTGTGGAAGATGGTAACTTTCAAGAAGAACTAAAATTTTGGGGAGTAACAGCAGCAGGACAAATTATTTATGGTGGAGTGTTTGAACGTCCTGGTGTCTATACAGTAAGAACATCAAGAGATGGCTATGAAACTTTTGTTATAGAGGAAGTCAAGGTAGATCAAGATGAATGTCATGTAATAACTCGTAATATTAGAGTTGCTTTAAAGCCAATTAATTAGTCGCACATAAATAAACCCAACTGTGTAAAAGAAGATTAAGAGCCTGAGCGATCGCTACCGTAACTTGGGGAGCTACGAAACTAGAGCTTGATGTGTAAAGAAAAATTAAGAGCCAAGGCGATCGCTACTGAAAAGCCTTGGCTTTCTTAGCGCAAGTAGCTCTCGTAGCAAGAGCGAGCTGGCTCTTACTCACTACGTTAAACGGTGACAAATTTCGCAACGGCGTGAAAGACGGCAATAGAACACGTTCGATAGACTCACTTAAAACCATTTTGGACGGTGGTGGCATTGATACAATCAGCCCTGCAAACTAGACACGAGATGCAGTAATTAACCTCAATGCAGGTAGCTTCAGTTCCATCGGTGCCTACGGTTCCTCAAACGCCGAAAACAACCTAGCGATCGCCCTTCGCTTTCATCTTCGGTCTACTGAATGTTAGGTTCCGAAGATTTTTTTTTGTTATCTACTAAACCAGAAGTGTTGAATCTGGAAACAACAATTTACACTAAATCAGACAAGCGCTTCTGGCAGTAGATCATAGCTACAGTGGACAATCGAACATCGACGGTACAAGGGTTTAAGATTAATTATTGGAGATGTTTATTGCAGAGTTCTGCAATGCTAACTGTCTTAAAGAGCAACAGGAAATACAAACTTAAGCAATTAACTTGGCACAAGCTACTCTAGTTTTATCTAATCTATTTATTTATCGTATTAATTAAGCAAACAAGCTTAACTTCAGTTCAAACCACAATCTCAAATCAAGGACAAAAATAATGTCAAACATCAACCAAACTCAAGATCTGTTCGCGCTTGACACTGTGCAAGACCTTGACAATGAAACCGCTGCTACCTGTAGTGGCGGTGCAGGTTATCTCAACAGTGGCGATCCAGATGTAATTTTGTTTGAACACGAACGATTCCAAGGGCGCTCTCTAAATCTCAATGCAGCAACAGGTGATGGGCTTCGTAACTTTGGGACTTGGGACGGAAACGGAGGCGGAGGCGATAACGGGTTCAACGATGTAACTACATCTATTCAGGTTTTGAGGGGTACATGGGAGTTCTTTACCTCTAGCAATTATGGGGGCGAAAGTCTTATCCTAGGACCAGGATCTTCTATTGAGTATGTTGGATCGCGTTTTAATGATCGCTTCACTTCCGCCTTCCGTAGAGTGTAGGCTTGACTTTGGTACAACTGTTCTCTTGAGTTTTCCCTAGGCAGCCTTGTTACCTTAGAGTACGAATTTTTGAGGCAGTTGATAGAGCAATGAAATACTCTGATTGCTCATAGCGATAGAGAGCAGGAAGGTATAGCTAGATAACGATGGTAGGGTGGGTAATCGCCCACTCTATCTTTTTGTTTAACTGGTTAGCTATTTTACCAGCCGAGTGATGACAAATGTAATGTGCTGGAGATGAGATTTATTCGATGTGGGCAAGAGTACCTGGTTCATAACTTAAGACTATTGAAATATCATTTTTTTTTCTATGAAATTTCAAATTGTTCTACAACACAGTGAAGAAGATTGCGGTGCCGCCTGCATTGCCACGGTTGCCAAACACTACGGACGCACCTTTGCTGTCAGCCGCGTGCGAGAAGCAGTGGGCACAGGTTCGCAGGGAACCACCCTGTTGGGTTTGAGGCGGGGAGCAGAAGCCCTAGGATTTAATGCCCGCCAAGTCCAAGCCACCCCTCAACTGCTCGACCGATTGCATCAAACCCCCCTGCCAGCCATCATTCACTGGAAGGGCTACCACTGGGTAGTTTTATACGGAAAAAAGGGGAAAAAATATGTAGTCGCCGACCCAGGCGTCGGCATCCGTTACCTTACCCCCAAGGAGTTAATCGCAGGTTGGGGCAATGGTGTCATGCTGCTGCTGATGCCAGACGACAGCCGCTTTCAAGAGCAACCGGAAGATAAAATTGGCAGCTTTGGGCGCTTCATTGCGCGGGTCTTGCCCTATCGCGTCATTCTAGCCGAAGCCATTGCAATCAACTTCGCCATTGGATTGCTGTCCCTCGCTTCTCCCTTAATGATGCAACTCCTCACGGATGACGTGCTAGTGCGAGGGGATACCCAACTGCTAACCACCGTGGCAATTGGGGTCATCGCCATGAACCTCTTTAAAAGTGCCATTGGTTTGGTACAGTCTCACCTAATCGGTCATTTTGGTCAACGGCTGCAATTAGGGCTGATTCTGGAATATGGGCGACAACTCCTGCACTTGCCCCTATCCTACTTTGAAGCACGTCGCAGTGGGGAAGTCGTCAGCCGCATTGCCGATGTTAATGCTATCAATAGCCTAGTTTCCCAAATTGTCCTCGGTTTACCCAGCCAATTTTTTATTGCCTTGGTTTCCTTGGGCTTTATGCTCTTGTACAGTTGGCAACTCACACTAGCTTCCCTAACTGCCTTTGTCATCGTCACCCTCGTCAACCTGCTTTTCCTGCCTGCCTTGCGCCAGAAAACCCGCAGCCTCATCGTCAAAGGCACGGAAAACCAAGGCTTTCTCGTCGAAACCTTTCGCGGTATTCAGGTTCTCAAAACCACCCAATCCACCCCCCAAGCTTGGCAAGAATATCAGACGAATTACGGTCGCCTTGCCAACTTGGGCTGGAGTACGATGAAGCTGGGGCTTTACAGCAGCACAATCACCAGCATTCTTTCCAATTTAACTAGTATTGCCTTGCTCTGGTTGGGCAGCTACCTGGTGATTAATCACACATTAAGCATCGGTCAGTTGCTGGCGTATAACGGCATGAGCGGCAGCTTTCTTGGCTTCCTCGGGTCGGCAATTGGGCTAATTGATGAATTTATCACTGCCCAGGTTGTCATCCAACGCTTGACAGAAGTCATCGATGCCACCCCGGAAGACGAAAACGACGAGAAAAAGCCTTGGGCACAAATTAAGGGCAATGCTAACATCACCTGCACCCACCTCAACTTTCACCACGCGGGTAGAGTTGACCTCCTAGAAGATTTTTCCCTCACCATCCCTGGCGGTAAAGTCACTGCCCTAATCGGTAAATCTGGCTGTGGCAAAAGTACCCTCGCCAAACTGATTGCTGGCTTATATTCCATCGAATCTGGCAATATCCGCTATGACCTCTATAACCAGCAAGACCTTTCCCTGGAATGCCTGCGCCAGCAGGTGGTGCTAGTACCCCAAGAACCCCACTTCTGGAGTCGCTCCATCATCGACAATTTCCGCTTCAGTTATCCCCACATCAGTTTTGAAGAAATTGTTAGGGCTTGTCAGATTGTTGGTGCAGATGAGTTTATCAGTAAACTGCCCGACAAGTATCAAAGTGTTTTAGGAGAATTTGGCGCGAATCTTTCTGGTGGACAACGGCAGAGATTAGCCATAGCCAGAGCGATTGTTACCGACCCGCCCGTACTGATTTTAGATGAATCCACTGGCGCTCTCGACCCAGTGAGTGAAGCCGAAGTGCTGGATAAACTGCTGTACCATCGCCAGGGCAAAACCACAATTACGATCAGCCACCGCCCCAAAGTTATCCAGCGAGCCGATTGGATTGTAATGCTGGAGGAAGGGCGCTTGAAAATTCAAGGCACCCCAGAGGAACTGCGCCATCTTCCTGGTGAACACTTAGACTTCCTAGACGACTTTGCCCCATCAATGAATGGTTTGGTGTCGTCATTAGTCATTAGTCATTAGTCAAAACAACTAAAAACTAAAAAGAATTTCTTTTGACTTTTGACTTTTGACTTTTAACTTTTGACTTTCTCTCTCCACATCCTATGGTCAACAACTCCAACTCAAACTATCTACCCCCAATTCAGGACAGCGATTTTCTCCCGCCGCTTGGTCGTTGGACTACCCTTGGCGGACTGGTTATGCTCGCTTCTGTAGGAATAGCGATCGCCCTCGCCTCTGTGACCAAATATAAAGTCACTGTCAAAGCCGAGGCAAACATCCGTCCTGCTGGTGAATTGCGGATTGTTCAGGCGGCAACGGAAGGTTCAATTATGCGCGTATCTCTCAAAGAAAATCAAGTTGTCAAAAAAGGAGATGTTATTGCTACTATTGACGACTCTCGCCTTCAAACGAAAAAGAGCCAACTGCAAAGCAACATCCAGCAGAGTCAGTTACAACTCGTTCAAATCAATGCCCAGATTAGTGCCCTCAATCGGCAGGTTCTAGCCGAAACCGACCGCATCACCCGCGTTGTCGCTGCCGCTAAAGCTGAACTCTCGCACCGCAGCAGGGACTATCAAGACAAGCAAGTTACCACCGTTACTGAAGTCGAAGAAGCCGAGGCGAACGTCAGAATCGCCCAGGAAGAATTGCAAAAAGGTTTTGCGGAGTTAAAATCAGCACAAGCCAACTTAAGTGCAACTCAGGCTGCATTGGGGGCAGCTCGGTCAAAGCAAAACCGCTATCAGAGTGTAGCCAACGAAGGAGCGCTTCCTAAAAATCAATTGGAGGAAGCACA
>JBFLZA010000580.1:0-5847 GCA_040756535.1 Cyanobacteriota bacterium | reverse complement strand
TTCGCCTGTATGGCAGGCAATCTCACCGATTTGCTCGACGGTAACAAGTAAAGCATCACTATCACAGTCATAGCGGAGCGATCGCACTTTTTGCAAATGACCTGATGTTGCCCCTTTGTGCCACAATTCACTCCGAGAGCGGCTCCAAAACCACGTTTCTCCAGTTTCCAGGGTTTTTTGCAGCGACTCCCGATTCATCCACGCCATCATCAATACAGTACCATCCAAATAATCCTGCACAATGGCTGGCACTAGTCCCCGGTCGTCGTAGCGAATTTTGTCAAGGGGGATGGCTTGGTGTAAAGCATTCAGTTGGGAAGCAGACGACATACGGATGGATGTTCCACGCAATGACTCACCCGTCCACAATAGCATTCTGGGTAGCTCAGTCGGTCAGTTGCCCAAAAGTGTGTTTGGGTAATGCGAAAGGCAGACCTGAAGTGTGATTTTTATCCTTTCGTTACTTGCTTTTCCAGCTACACCTCTAATCTTAAATTTTACTCAATGAGATAATCATCTAGCATGGAAATTTGAAACAAAGACGTAGCCCTATCTACAGATAGACCTTTAAGCGTCCTACTACGGAGACAACCTTGGTTAATACCACGATTAAAACGACCAAATCCGAAGAAATCTTCACCGCCGCCCAAAAGCTGATGCCTGGAGGTGTCAGTTCTCCTGTTCGGGCGTTCAAATCGGTGGGAGGACAACCCATCGTTTTTGACCGAGTCAAAGGTTCCTACATCTGGGATGTAGATGGCAACCAATACATCGACTATGTAGGAACTTGGGGGCCGGCAATTTGCGGTCATGCCCATCCAGAAGTGATTTCTGCCCTCCACGAAGCCCTGGAAAAAGGCACGAGCTTTGGTGCCCCTTCCGTGCAGGAGAATATCCTGGCAGCGATGGTGATTGATGCTGTACCCAGCATTGAGATGGTGCGGTTTGTCAATTCCGGAACCGAAGCCTGTATGGCAGTTATCCGCCTGATGCGGGCATTTACCGGGCGTGACAAAATCATCAAGTTTGAAGGCTGCTACCACGGCCACGCAGATATGCTCTTAGTCAAGGCAGGTTCTGGTGTTGCCACCTTAGGCTTGCCCGACTCTCCCGGTGTTCCCCAGTCTGTCACGAACAACACGTTGACAGCTCCATATAATGATCTCGAAGCCGTCAAAGCGTTATTGGAAACCTATCCAAATGACATCGCTGGTGTGATTCTAGAGCCAGTGGTGGGAAATGCTGGCTTTATTCCCCCCGATGCTGGTTTTCTAGAAGGGCTACGGGTACTCACCCAAGAACATGGCGCATTGCTAGTGTTTGATGAAGTGATGACCGGCTTCCGCATTGCCTACGGCGGTGCTCAGGAAAAATTTGGTATCACACCTGACCTAACAACCTTGGGTAAAGTTATCGGCGGTGGCTTACCAGTGGGAGCTTATGGTGGTCGCAAAGATATCATGTCACTGGTAGCACCGGCTGGCCCGATGTACCAAGCAGGAACACTCTCTGGTAATCCGTTGGCGATGACAGCAGGGATTAAGACACTAGAGTTGCTGCAAAAACCAGGCACCTATGAGCAACTAGAGCGAATTACCAAAAAGCTATCAGATGGTCTGTTGCAAATTGCCAAGGAAACTGGCCATGCCGTCTATGGTGGGCAAATTAGCGCTATGTTCGGTCTCTTCTTCACGGGTGAACCCGTTCACAGCTACGAGGATGCCAAAAAGTCAGACTTAACCAAGTTCAGCCGTTTCCATCGTGGAATGCTGGAACATGGAGTTTACCTAGCCCCCTCTCAGTTTGAGGCTGGATTTACCTCCCTTGCTCACACTGATGAGGATATCGACCGCACGTTAGAAGCCGCACGAGCGGTTATGTCTAGCTTGTAAGTGATTTAGGGATTTCGGCTCATTCTACATAAAATTCTCACCATTGAGATGAAGCCGAAATCCTATACAACAGCCCTAAATGATTCGTGAAGCGTCGATACCCGACTTTTCTAAAAAGTCGGGTATCTGAACCGCTAAGTAAGGTTGTTTGTAAGGGCACGGAAGCCTGACGCCCTACTGTATTTTATGCAAACGAGAACTGCTATAGAAGCTAGGGGCTTGAATGATATCTCTTTAAGCCCTACCTGACCAGAAAGCGAGGAGAAGCTAGCCGCTCTCAGGGGTCAATGGTTACTTAAGGAATTGACGATTAGCTGAACTACCTGCAACACATTAAAAGTTCCTCCGTAATTTCCCTGAAATTTCTGGGTTGCCCAAAAAAAAAGTTCAGTAGATTCATTGATTCGAGCCAAAGTATAGCGAGATAGCCTGTAGTAGACATAGGTCATGTCTACGAATCTTTCTGGACGATTGCATCTGCTATCTCTAACACCCCAGTAAGTTTTTACCTAACTCTAAGCAACGCCTCAGCTACTTTCAGGAAGATTTCAGCTTTAACCATGAAGCTGAATACTAAAGAGCCAGAGAAGTGCATAGCCCAACGGTACTAGACCTATGTAGTGAGTGAAAGGGTTTAACCCCTAGCGAGAAGTCAGACCTCAAGGCTTATCTCAGAAGGTCAGTCCATATGCAGACTCAGTGGCAAAAAATATTCGTAAAAATAACATTTTGGCTAATCGTTGAGATTGTCCTAAACCTCTTGGGACTCGATAACTTAGCCGACTATAGCGAATTTGTTTTCGAGGGAAAGACCCTGACTGTAAAAAGCTACATCTGTGAAGTGGCAATTTCCAGTCCACCAGAACGCAACTTGCTATGATTGGGTGAGATCGCTAGTTTAGCCTCAAAGGCGAGCAAAGGAGTGCCATTAAATTTTTTGCCAAATCTTAATTGTTCGGTCACTGCTGCCACTGACAAGGGTTTGACCATCTGGACTAATCGCTACAGCATTCACATCTCTTTTATGTTCTTCCAAGGTTTGTAACACCTTCACAGTATGCAGTTGCCAAATCTTCACCGTAGTGTCTGCACTACCACTGACAAGCATTTTCCCATCGGGACTGAACGCCACTGAGCGTACCCAGTCAGCATGTCCCTTCATCGTGCGTAGTAGTTTACCGCTACCTAAACTCCACAACTTAATGGTGCTGTCACTACTCCCGCTAGCAATAACTTTTCCATTCGGACTAATTGCCACTGTATTGATATCCCTAGAGTGTCCTTCTAGGGTTGTTATCAGCTCATCAGTGGCTAAATTCCATAACTTAATCGAGTTATCACTACTACCACTAGCAAGCGTTTGACCATCTGGCGTCATTGCCACAGTATTAATTCCGCGTTGATGCCTGAAGGTCTTGAGCAGTTTGCCGGTACTAAAGTGCCAGATTTTAATCGTACAATCATCGCTACCACTAGCGATCGCTTGTCCGTCGGGACTGATGGCTAAAGAATCTGCGATCGATGTTACAGAGTCGGAATGTTCGCCAATTGTCCCAATCATTTCACCCGTGTTCAAGTTCCACAGCTTGATGGTGTCGTCAACACTGCCACTGATTAGGGTTTGACCATCGGGACTGAATGCGATCGCTAAAACTGGCTGTGAATGCTGGGTAAGCGTATACAGCAAGTCACCCGTTTCTAAATTCCATAGCTTAATAGTATCGTCAAAACTACCACTAGCGAGGCACTTTCCATCTGGACTAATAGCAACAGTAGAGACAGAATTTAAATGACCTATCAGAGTATGTACGCATCTCCAAGTCGGACTTAGCTGCTGCGATGCAGAAATCAGACTGGGTGGGGGAACTGTTGGTGATAAGATGGGTTGCCGTAACGGTGGGAGAAGCGGTACTCGCCGTTTCGGCGTGACTTGAAATTGAGTCGGTGGAACATTCAAATCCTTCAATACTTCTGCTGCCGATTGATAGCGCCGCTTAGTCGCATTTTCAATCAACTTATCCAAGATATGACCCAATTCATCACTAACCGGATTATCCACTAAGTAATGCCGCCACACCCAATCCGACTCACCTGTATCAAATAGATGAAACGGTGAAACCTGAGTCAGTAAATGGATACAAGTTACCCCTAAACCGTACAAATCGCTAGCAAAAACGGCTTTACCCCTAGCTTGCTCAGGTGCAACATATTCAGGAGTACCAATCGTAGTTCCAGTTTTCAAAAAACCTGTTCCCGTTGCATACTTAGCAGCACCAAAATCCACTAGAACTAGCTGTCCATCTGTGCAATAGATAATATTTTCCGGTTTAATATCGCGGTGAATAATGTTGTGAGAGTGAATAAAATCAAGGACAGGAAGTAAACTGATTAATAAATCTCTAATTAGCGTTTCATTGAACGCACCTTTTGTGACTAGAAGTTGGGCTAAGTTTTGTCCATCCACATACTCTTGCACCAAATATTGGCGGCCCTCCTGACCGAAGTGGGCAAATAATTCAGGAATTTGGGGATGCTTGCCCAATTGCTCTAGGCGCACGGCTTCTTGTTCAAATAGCTCAGCCGCTTTCCTCGCTTTGTTACGACCTAAAGCTTTTGGAAAAAACTGTTTAATAACACAAGGCGGTTTGGAGGGTTTGTGTTCATCTACTGCCAGAAAGGTTCTGCCAAAGCCACCTTGACCAATAAGTTTGATTGCTCGATAGCGCTCTTTCAGCAGCAAATTTAATCCGCAAGTTTGACAAAACTGCGTCTTAACTGGGTTCCTGGTAGGCTTCTGGCAATGGGGGTTGAGGCAGTAGCTCATTCTAGAGTAATGGTTTGATTGGGGCAGACTCAGCTGTCCTTGCATCTAATCTGCACTCTTGTGGGAGTGGGGATGCATGTCAAAGGGAAAAGGTAGATGTTTCAAACATGCACGCCTTTCCCCCTTAACCTTTTCCCTATCCTCATGATATGCAAGTTGTAAGCACGACAGCTTATCAGCCTGCCCGGAGGTTTTTACCTATCTTCTTGTGAACTAAGCAGGAAAGTTGAATACTCTCAGCTTACCCCAGACAGTTAGCGCCATTCGTCCCAAGATTCGTTAAAAATTGAAGTATCGGGAAAAGCAGTAAAATTGCCTTGTTTTTCCAGGCGCTGCCGTAACTGTTGCAGTTGTGGCTCCGAACGTGGGAGTTCATCGACAAGTTCGTAAGGTGCAATTCCCTTTTCCAATGCAAAAGCTGCCGTCGTCCCTGCTGCCGCACCTGATGACCATTCAAAGGAATGTACCCGATAAGCAGCCGCAGCAATGTGACTGGTGGCAATACTTTTTCCTGCAACCAGCATATTATCGATTCTTTGGGGAATCATCGATCGCAAAGGAATTTGGAACGGGTAAGCTTGGCCTGCACCTTGGCGTTCACCCTCACGCTCAGTATTACCTGGCGCTTCGGGTGGGGTTTTGGTCATGCAGGGGTGAAAGTCGATCGCATAATGTCCAATACCCACAGAATCAGGGTAGATAGAGGAGCGAGTGCGTCTCATGACTTCTTCTGGAGCCTTCTTACCACCCGCAACAGCGATGGCTTCTAACCCAGCAAGAGCGGTTCGTAAATCGCGATACATTTGGGGCGTCAGTGTCTTGCGATAATAATCATCCTTGTAGTCACGACGAGAGATATCAATTTCCCAAACAGTAAAGCCACCTGGATAGCCATAGGCAGGGCGTCCAATAATCCGCCGTCCCTCTCGCATATAGGGGTACTTAGACAAGCCGTGTACGGTTCCCATGGGGGAATCTAAGCCCGATAGATACTTGTTATTGGGGTGCGGCTTTTTCACGTTATCGCCTAACTGAGAGTCAGTCGTTCCAGAAACAAGCCAGTAGAAATAACCTTTAGAAATTTCTTCGGCTTTGCGTAACGCCTCTGTCCGCAAGCCACCCATCCAATCT
>JBFLZA010000579.1:0-5852 GCA_040756535.1 Cyanobacteriota bacterium | reverse complement strand
TGGGCAAACTGCCAACGTGTAACGCCTCCTTCCTCACGATTGATCAGAATGCCGAACCATTCCAGACGTTCTAGATTTTCGGCAATCGCTCTCTTGTGTCGCTGTCCACCTTTGAATTGAGCGGCAATTTGTTCAACCGTCCACTCGCCCCCACTGGAGAGTAACAAATCGCGAATGGCGGCAAGTTGTTCTTTGGGGTTCTTGGGTAAGGTTTTCTGCACTGCTGGAGCAACTTTCTCTTCTTCTGGCTCAATGACACCAGGAATTATCGGTTGGGTTCTAACTTCATCCGGTGCTTGGTATTCTGGACGCAGCCAGCGAATTAACCCGTTGCGTTCTTCTTCGGCACGTTCGGCGTTGAGGGCGACTAATCGTTCTAAAATCTCTTCATCGCTGATATCATGAGGCCAGCCGTAGGCATCTAAAACCGCAATATCGAGTTCATCGTGGATTTGTTTGAGGGTGGAGACTAGGGCTTTATTGTTATAGTCTCTATCTTTGTCGGTGAAGGGTTCACCTGCACGGAGTTTTTCTAAGAGGTTGTACATTCCGGTGATGGTGACATCGGGATGTTGGGTTTGGACTTGTTTTCGATGAGTGTCTAAGCGATCGCCTAAGTCACGGATTTTTTGCTTTTGTACTGGTGTGGGGTCAGGGAAAGGGAAGGGGTCAAAGCAACGGGTTTTATTGTAGCGGGGTCTATCTTCTAATGTTCCACCTGCTGCAAGCGCCCAAGTAATGTGAACACGACTGGAAAGAACACCTAAAAAGTAAGCATCATCGAGAGCAGTTACTACCAGCATGTTGTCAGCAAGAAAACTGGTGTCAAGAAAAGTAAATACTCTATGTTTACTTGTCTCAACCGTCACAATATATCTGCTGATTTCTTCAAGGGCTTTCCTAAGTTGAGGCTTAGTCCGACTAAACAACCACCACTTTTGTCGTAGATTTGTGTTATTGTTGGCATCTCGATCTGGCTTAACTCTCTCTAGTACCCACTGATAAGCTTTTGGATAGAATTGTTTAACTTCTTCAATATGCCTTCCAAATAAATCAATAATTTTGACATGGCGAGAACGCTGCATTAAATCTCGACCATTTATGTAAGAAAATAAAACTTCAGGCTCAACCTTATCGTAATCTGTTGATTCGACTATGAAGCCTGAACCTGTTAGCATGACACCTCGATCTGAAAGCTTATCATTAGCTTGTAGTGATTGAGTCTTAGTTAGCTCTGCCCCGACTTGGAGATTACTAAAAATTCGTCCAATATTCTGCGATCGCACTTCAACTTGTTCTGCTGACTCTTCCGGCGTTTCACCTTCATTCTCAGTAATTACAGTACCTAGCTGGGCAATTCTCACAGGCTTTTGAGAGTCGTTGAGTTCAGCAGCAGTCATGGCAATCCTAACTGCTGCGCCTCCATCAACCCAAGGATGGTCAGGAATCGCGAAAATTAAGCGAATTGGATTCTTTTGCTTAAAATGAAAATCAATAACTGTTCTCTGGCGAACTTGGCGAATGCTATTGGTTGTAATAAACCCAAATCGTTCAACCTGCCCAGCCCTAACTAACTCAGCCGCCTTGTGCCACCAATACATTACATAGTCCACCGTATCTGGCACATCTTTATAAACCTTGCGTAGTGTTTCAGCATACCCATCCCCCAACACTTCCCGCATCCGCGCATTACCAATAAATGGAGGATTGGAAACAATATAATCCGCCTCTGGCCACTCAGTCGGACGAGGATTAATATAACGATAAATCGGGATTTGGTCACTTGGATCTGGCACATCCTCCCCCGTTACCGGATGCTTCATCATCCGTCCTCCCCAACGAGTACGAGGCTGCTTCGTTACTGGATCAATATCCGGTTCTTTGCCATCGTAAGCCAACACCGCATCCCGGTATTCAATATTGTGAAACTTCTGCAAAATCGGTTCCGGTGGTGCAGCATTCCCAAAGCGCTTGAAGTGCCATTGTAGATAACCAATCCAGATTACCAATTCTGCGATCGCCGCCGCCCTTGGATTACTCTCTATCCCTAAAAACTGAGAAGGATTAATTTGCTCTAAACCCAACTGCACTTCCCCAACAACATCCACCAGTCGAGTTACAACTTCTGTTTCCAAACTTTTGAGCAAATCCATTGTCACATACAGGAAATTACCCGAACCGGCTGCTGGATCGAGTATCCGAATTGTTCGCAATTCTTCTAAAAATGCCTCAATTTCTGCTTCTGCCTTTTTCTTCTGTGCTGCTGTGGGTTCGAGTTGTCCCTCTTTAAGTTCCAGCAGTCGTTTCAGTTCCGGTTCAATTTCAAACTCCCAACGCTGTCTTAAAGGTTCAATCACCACCGGACGCACCAACCGTTCCACATACGACCGAGGGGTATAATGCGCCCCTAAACGACTGCGTTCTTTGGGGTCTAATGCCCGTTCCAATAACGTCCCAAAAATTGCAGGTTCTACCTGACTCCAATCTTTTTGAGCCGCTTGAAGTAATACTTTTAACTGTTCTGTAGGTAACTCAAACGCTGTAGCATTTTCAAAGAAACTTCCATTAAATTTGAGAATCTTCTCAAAGCCAAAATTCCCTCCGGTATCCATCGCCTTCCAGAGAGTTTCAATTTCTGGTTTGAACGTTGAAGGATTCTCAATCCAGCGTTCTTTCAGCGCCTTAGTAAAAACTTCCCCCTTGAGAAGTTCGACATCCTCCGCGAACATTGTGAAAATCGAGCGCATAAGGAAGTTGGCAACATCATGAGGGTCATATTTTTGACCTTCCAACCACTTCGCTAACTTCGCTAAATCATCCGCAACTTCTCGCGTTACCCTTGCCCGATACTTCTCTGGGTTGAGCGTTTCCGGTTCAGTAAAAATCGCAACAAAGCGGTTAAAAACCTCTGATTTGAGTAAATCATCCAGCTTAATGATTTCCCTGGCACCATAGCCGCCATAGTCCCCACTAAACCCCGTCCAAACCTCAAAATGAGAGCCGATATCACAGGTAATGAGAAACGGCGGTTTTGCAGGCAAAAAAGGCGTGTAAGACCGTGCTTGGAAAAACGCCTTTTCCATCGCCTTGCGATAGGTTTCAGTTCCCCGCTTCGCTGTACCTTTACCAGAGGTTTCACCCCCCTGCTTTGCCTCGATTAAAAAATGTCCTTCTTTGTAGAAGTCAGCAAAACGAGTGGTGACATCCCGGTCAGAATGGAAGAATTTAACTTCTTTATCAAAACAATAAGGGTCGCCAGGAATGCTCCCTTTAGGTGGTGGTTTTTCTACACCTAAAGCAATGCATAAATCTTGAAAGAAGGATTGATAGTTTGCTCTCTCGTTACCCTGAGAGCCTTTCCATGTCGCCAGAAAACTCTGGACTCGCTGAGAATCAGAGGAGCGCATCTCACCTGCATAGGGATACGCTTAGTTTTTCTGGCTAGATTGCACTTATCCGGAATTGGGGCGATCGCGTTTTACCCGACCTAAGAAACGCCTATTGCCTGAAGATGCGATCGCATTATCTAACCCTATGAGTCCTCTAACCATTCCATGAATCTCGTTCCTGATTGACATATTCTTGGGCATCAATGCCCTGCCAAATTTCCTTACCTAATCCTTCGAGTTCCAAGATGCTGCGTTGGGGTTTGGGGTTAACTCGACGACGGACGATTGCTGCCAATTCTTCCAGCAAGCGTAATTGTTCATCCGTAGTCAGATTTTCAATTTGACGGCGGACTTCACTATAGGTAGACATAATAGTTTGTTCAATTACTGCTACTCATCATGCTAGAGCGATCGCATTCCATCCCACCATGTGTATATATAGAATACAGTAAGGGCACGGCATTGCCGTGCCCCTACAAACAGTGCATTTTTGCCAGAAGTCTAGCGTTCTAACCGCGCTGAATTTGAGCAAAGATTTCTTCTAAAATCTCTTGTGCTCCTTGTTGGCGCATACGCTGGGCGAGTTCAGTGCCTAGTTTTTCCGCCTCACTAGCGTTACCGGTTACGGTGTCTTTCACCACTTTTTTCCCATCTACACTGGCGACAATGCCGGTTAGGGTAAGCGTATCTCCCTCTAATTGGGTGTTGACACCAATTGGTACTTGACAACCGCCTTCTAACTCGCGTAAAAATGCACGTTCGGCATAGCAGCGTTGGGCAGTTGGAGTGTGTTCTAGGGCTTTGATCAAGTCTAGAATTTCCGTATCGCCATCACGGCATTCAATCCCCAAAGCCCCTTGTCCAACAGCATGGAGAGAGACTTCTGAGGGGATAGCTTGGTGAATGCGATCGCCCATTCCTAACCTCTGTAATCCTGCCACTGCCAGAATTAGTGCGTCGTATTCCCCTGCATCCAGTTTTGCTAGTCGCGTATTCAGATTACCCCGAATATCTTTAAACGCTAAATGGGGGAAGTGATAGCGGAGTTGTGCCAATCGCCGCAGTGAGGATGTTCCCACCACAGCACCTTCAGGGAGTGTTTCTAGCTGCTTGTCTTTATGCTGTTCATGAACGACAAGAGCATCAGCAGGATTTTCCCGTTCTGTAACAACACCCAAAATCAACCCTTCTGGCAGCCTTGTCGGCAAATCTTTCAGGGAATGAACCGCTAAATCAATTTCATTGTGGAGCATTCCCAGTTCTAGTTCCTTGGTAAACAGCCCCTTATCTCCAATTTTGGATAAGGCAACATCCAGAATTTTGTCGCCTTGGGTACTCATCGTCTGAACTTCAAATTGGCGATCGGGAAAGTGTTTTTGTAGCTGTTCTTGTACCCAGTGCGTTTGAACCAGGGCTAGCTGGCTTTTGCGGGAACCGATACGAATGGTGCGGGGGGGACTGCTAACGGTAGAGGTCATAGAGCGATTCCTTCGGAGAACTGCGCTTCACGCGCTTGTATGTCAGGGAATATAGTGACTTCATCTAGACTATCGCAGTAAGGACTCCTCGTAGCATTTGGAATGAGTGAGGAAAGGTAAAAGGGGAAAGGGGAAAGGGAACCCCATACCTTCAAACCTTCAATCTGGGCTTATGCCCCGCTGCGCTAACAACCTTTAACCCTATCACCTGGCTCTTTCGTCTCTTTAAGAAATTTTCGGATCGAGTAAGGTAGAAGAGTGGGTGCATGATTCCAGTGCTGTGTTGCTTTTACCCGCCAAGGAACAAGCACAAGCCATTTTCTGAGCTTTGGAGCCATGGATCTTGGGGAAATCGCACTTGTATCTGCTTCTATGTTTACCTTAACCCTTACAGTGATACCTGTTTGGGATATGAAACATTATCGGCGCTTTGTGTAATGGAAAGCGCTGAGTTGCTAGTCTGTATGCTGGGTGCGCTACTGGATATTCCTCTTCTAATCACTTTTGAGTGTAGGAAAAAGTAGTGCAAGAAGCTCATCAAAGACTCAAAACTGGACACTACAACCACAGATACTCACTCATGCAAGTAGCTGTGAGGCCTTCAAGGGGTGCTTTACAAATATAAACAATAATCCAGACTTTCACACAGCGAGATGTCGCTGCTGATGAGGGGTAGTCGTACAGCGTGGTTGTATCGCCGGAAATGGGTGAAGGCTAAGTGAACTCTTAGCATAGAACGACCTAAAAAGGGGCATCTTTACCATCATCAAGCAGGAAATCAAGTGCAGCAAGTCTGCCATCCCGAGCCAAGTGTGCCATGCACTTGTTGCCAACGGGATTTATGTCCAATCAGCAGCTAAACACCCAGCTATGTCACTTGTGCGAGTTGGCATCTTGCATTCTCTAAGCGGAACGATGGCTATTAGTGAAGCCCCTCTCGTTGATGCGGCATTAATGGCGATCGCAGAAATTAACCAGACAGGAG
>JBFLZA010000578.1:0-5862 GCA_040756535.1 Cyanobacteriota bacterium | reverse complement strand
ATATAAATAAGTTTTTAGGCTTGGGGGAGATAAGAATTATCCGTAGCTAGCATTTCTGTGAAAGGGTAGGCAATGCGATCGCACTAGCACTACATCGCTCATTTGCATCCCCGTGGGACTTGAGAAGTCTCCTTCGCCCATCCATGATTTTGACTCTAGCTGTTACTCCTACCTCAGTTGTATGGTTTTGGGTTTATCGAACAAATGGACTGTGTCCACAAACCGAGCTGTGCTTGACTGGCTAGAAATAACCAGGCTTTGAGTCCGTGCACCACCGTGGAAGAAGCGGACGCCCTCCATGAGGGTTCCCGGAGTAATTCCACAAGCGGCAAAGAGTACGGTTTCACCCGAAGCTAGTTCGTTGGAGTTATAGACCTTATCCGGATCGTTAATACCCATTGATTGGAGACGCTCAAGGTTGCTCTCTTTGCTTTCGCCAATCAAACCTGTTTTGACGACTGCTGGATCGTAGATCAGTTGACCTTGGAAGTGTCCACCCAAGCAGCGCATGGCGGCAGCTGAGATGACGCCTTCTGGTGCAGCACCAATTCCCATCAGGGCATGAATGTTGGTACCTGCAAAGCCACAGGAGATGGCAGCGGACACGTCTCCGTCGCTAATCAACCGGACTCTGGCACCCGCTTGGCGAATTTCCTCAATCAGTTCTTTGTGGCGATCGCGTTTCATGACAACGACCACTAGTTCCTCAATGGAACGCTCCAAGCACTCGGAGAGAATTTTTAGGTTTTCAGTCGCCGATTTGTTGATATCGACATGCCCTGCTGCCTGCGGGGGGGCGGCGAGCTTTTTCATGTAAAAGTCAGGGGCAGCAAACAAACCGCCTTTCTCGGAAATAGCCAGTACTGCCATTGAACCGTTCTGTCCATAAGCTACCAAGTTGGTGCCTTCGCAGGGGTCAACGGCAATGTCAATTTCAACGAGTTCATCTGGATTGCAATATGTTTTGGCATCCTCGCGGGTACAGATGCCAACTTCTTCGCCAATGTAGAGCATGGGGGCATCATCTCGCTCCCCTTCTCCAATGACGATGCGACCCCGCATGTAAATTTTGTTCATCCGCTCCCGCATGGCTTCTACCGCCACTTGGTCAGCGGTATTTTTATCGCCTTTGCCCATCCATTTGGCAGAAGCGATCGCTGCTTGTTCAACAACCTCAATAATTTCTAATCCAAGTGTATTTTCCACGACACCCGTTCTCCCAACTGCTTGATTTTGCGACGTTTTATCGGCTGTACCAGTTTTCAAGTCTATCAGAAGGGGGTACCCCTAGAGGTCAGTCGTACTCTGAGAGTCATGTTAAGTTTTGCTGCAACTTCCAGAGTGCGCTTCAGCTGTATGACACTTTTCCTTGTGCTTTTTGGGCTGAAAAAACCAAAAAGCTTAAGTTTTTCTGAGATATGTGAAGAAGATAATGATTATATGTATTACATCTATTGCTCTGACAATTAAGAACAAATGTTTGACTTTCTCAATCCCTTTTTAGGACGACACCCAGAACGCATCAAAGCCAACGTTGAAATCTATACCTGGCAAACCTGCCCCTTCTGCATCCGAGCTAAAATGCTGCTCTGGTGGAAGGGTGTTAACTTTACAGAGTACAAAATTGATGGCGATGAAGCAGCCAGAAACAAGATGGCTCAACGCGCTAATGGACGCCGGACGGTGCCGCAAATTTTCATCAACGACCAGCATATTGGTGGATGTGATGACCTCTATGAGTTAGACAGCAAAGGTCAGTTAGACCCCCTGTTAGCACACTTAGCTAGTTGAACCTTGGTTTCCGAAATTCCCCCACCACCCATTGAAGATTCAATCTATCTCCTGCATCGGCATTGGATGAGTCATGCAATTGCACTGGCCCAGTCTGCTGGCGATGCAGGTGAAGTCCCCGTCGGTGCCGTTATCGTTGACGCTGATCATAATTTAATTGCGGAAGCTGAGAATCGCCGCGAACGCGACAAAGACCCGACCGCCCATGCTGAAATTCTCGCTCTACGGGCAGCAGGTAAAGCCCTAAAAACCTGGCATCTCAACCATTGCACCCTCTATGTCACCTTGGAGCCTTGTCCCATGTGTGCCGGTGCGATCGTTTTGGCACGGCTAGGCCTTCTTGTTTACGGAGTGGACGATCCCAAAACTGGCACAGTTCGCACGGTTGCCAATATTCCTGATAGTGCTTGCTCGAATCACCGATTGCCCGTAATTGCTGGAATTATGGAATCGACCTGCCGTCAGCAGTTACAATCCTGGTTCGCTCATCGGCGTGATTGATCGAGTACCGCATTAGACAATTGCTCTCATGACACCAGCAGAAGTGTCCCTTAAGTAGAAGACAGGAATTGGTGAGTGAACCTAAGGTAAGAGAGGAGAAAAGGATGCAGTAAGACACTTAATCCCTAATGATGCAGCTCGACTACCGCGAACACACCCAGATCATTACCAAACCGACAGAACACTCTTCACCAGAGAAGTCAACTCCGGCAAAAGCCGCTCCTGTTAGTTCCCGTGTTTGCCACTGGCTAACTTCCATCCTCTACCCCTTGGGTCGTCGTGTGCTCCTGCCGCTTTACTTTCGTCATTTGAAAGTAACAGGACAAGAAAATATTCCTAAGACAGGGCCAGTTATCCTCGCTCCTACCCATCGCTCTCGTTGGGATGCCTTAATCATTCCTTACGCCGCTGGCAAACCCGTTAGTGGACGCGATTTGCGGTACATGGTGTCAGAGGATGAAATAAAAGGGCTGCAAGGCTGGTTTATCCGACGCGTAGGAGGATTTCCCGTTAACACCAAACATCCAGGGGTGAGTAGTTTCCGACACAGTGTCGAACTCCTCCGTAGTGGCGAAGCGCTGGTTATGTTTCCTGAAGGCAATATCTTCCGAGAGGGTCGGGTTCAGCCCCTCAAGCCTGGGATGGCTCGTATTGCCCTACAGGTAGAAGCTAGTGAACCGGCCATGGATTTGGTAATTGTGCCTATCAACATCCGTTACAGCAATCCCATACCTCATTGGCGCTGTGATGCCACAGTTACGATTGGAACTCCTATAAAGGTGGCGAAATATTGCACCGAGTCAGGGAAAAAGAATGCTCAACAACTAACCCAAGATTTGGAAATGGCAATGAGAAACCTGAATGAAGAGAACACGTTAACCGATTTCTTGCCAGTGCCAACGCCTTAATCAACCAGAACTAGAGTGAATAATCTTAGAAAGACGTTATCCACTCAAGCTGCAACAGGGATTACTCTCTTTGTTGACATAGCCAAGATTCTCATCACGCTAATCCCATCGTTAATGCATACTTCTACTAGTGATCCCAAATCCGCATTTATAGCCCCTCTTCCCAAATGAGCATGTTTTTTGCTCCGGGAGTTCCCCTGCTCCGAGAGCCTATCCCAGAAGAAAGGGGTTTTCTTACCGGATTTGGTATGATGTCCCCTGTTCGCCAGACGCAAAGGCGATCATTTGGTCTTAGCCAACCGTTCTTATTAATCACGACTAATGACCCATGTTAAGACGCTTTGGATGCGAGTAGCCGATTGATTTGCAGCAAAATTTCTTCTATGCCCGAATCTTTGGCTAAAAAACCATCGGCTAATGGACAAATTTGCCTACCTTCTTCTAAAGGATTTCTACTAATCCATCCTGTAAATAAAACTAGTAAAGGAGGATTTTTCAAGATATTCTTTAAATATTCAATTAATTCACATCCATTGTTGATTTTTAGACTGGAATCAGGAATAATACTTAAATCGACAAGTACTAAATCATAATTAGTAAATTTAATATTTTCCAAAAACTTTTTAGTGTCTGTAAACGTAGAAACTTCAAAATAGTTACTTAAGAAGCATTGGAGTACTTGGCAAAAGCCACTATTGTCATCTAATACAGCAAGATTGTACATTGTATATATCTTTACAAACGGCAACAATCTCTTTATATCTCTTTATAATAAGAGGAATATCTAACCGAAGAATTATTTCTCAATAGTATTTGTTTACCACTAGCTTAAGCTCTTATAGAAATATCTCGAAATCTAAAATGGGCTTGGAATAAAAACCATCAGCTTTTGATAAGTCAGGAGAAACAATTAGCTCTTGATTCAAACAACAGTTACTCCTGCCTTAGGTAGCTCTTAAATAGCTGAACGCTATAGCTTGATTTCAACAAAAAAGCTCCTGCTACAAGCAGGAGCTTACCTTTATTTAAGGTTTATCTCTCGACTGAGTGGAGCAACTTAGTCAAGGTCTGGCATCGACATTACGGGTTCGGTTTCGCGGTCAATACCCTTCTCAAATCCAGCTGCTGCTGCACGAGCACGACCAGCGTGCCAGAGGTGACCTACTAGGAAGAAGAAGGCCAACACAAAGTGAGAAGTTGACAACCAAGCGCGGGGAGACACGTAGTTAAAGGCGTTAGGCTCCGTGATAATACCACCCACAGAGTTGAGTGAACCATTAGGAGCATGGGTCATGTACTCAGCTGCCCGACGAACTTGCCAGGGCTGAATGTCATTTTGAATCTTGCTCAGGTCAAGACCGTTGGGTCCACGAAGCGGCTCCAACCAGGGACCTTGGAAATCCCAGAAGCGCATTGTTTCACCACCGAAAATAATTTCACCGGTGGGAGAGCGCATCAGGTATTTACCCAAACCTGTTGGACCTTGGGAAGAAGCGACGTTTGCACCCAACTTCTGGTCGCGCACTAAGAAGATGAAAGACTGAGCCTGAGAAGCTTCAGCGTTGGTCGGGCCGTAAAATTCACTGGGGTAAGCAGTGTTGTTGAACCAGACATAGCAAGCGGCGATGAAGCCCATCATGGACAGGGCACCCAAGCTGTAGGAGAGGTAAGCTTCTCCAGACCAGATGAAGGCGCGACGAGCCCAACCAAAGGGCTTGGTGAGGATGTGCCAGATACCACCAGCAATACAGGTCAAACCGAGCCAAATATGACCGCCGATGATATCTTCCATGTTGTTGACGCTGACAATCCAGCCATCACCACCGAAGGGAGATTTCAACAGATATCCGAAGATCACGGCTGGGTTCAGCGTCGGATTGGTAATGATACGAACATCACCACCACCGGGGGCCCAGGTATCGTACACTCCACCAAAGAACATAGCCTTGGCCACCAACAACAGAGCACCCAATCCCAACATAATCAGGTGGAAGCCCAAGATGGTGGTCATCTTGTTCTTGTCTTTCCAGTCGTAACCGAAGAAGGCAGAGTACTCTTCTAAGGTTTCAGGACCGCGAACGGCGTGATAGATACCGCCGATACCCAGTACGGCTGAAGAAATCAAATGCAGTACACCGACCACAAAATAAGGGAAGGTGCTGATCACTTCTCCACCAGGACCAACGCCCCAACCCAGAGTAGCCAGGTGAGGAATGAGGATACAGCCCTGTTCATACATGGGCTTTTCGGGCACGAAGTGAGCGACCTCAAACAAGGTCATCGCTCCAGCCCAGAAAACGATTAGTCCAGAGTGGGCAACGTGAGCACCCAGCAATTTACCGGAGAGGTTGATCAGACGGGCATTACCAGCCCACCAGGCAAAACCTGATGATTCTTGGTCACGATTACCCGCAACCATTGAACTACTAGAGAGTGTTACCACGGGATATTACCTTTTCAAAAAGACCGACGATGTCATGAGGAATGAATGCTGAATGCTGAGGATTCAGCATTCATCTTAAAGGTATTTTACAAAGCGTTACCGCGAGGGAGAACTTCCTCAGGGAACTCAAAGCGTTCGTGAGGTTGGTCTTGCGGTGCCATCCAAGCCCGCAACCCTTCGTTCAACAGAATGTTCTTAGTGTAGAACGTCTCAAACTCT
>JBFLZA010000577.1:0-5878 GCA_040756535.1 Cyanobacteriota bacterium | reverse complement strand
TACTGTCAATCCCGACCAACTCCGCATGAACAAAAAGGCAGTACAGTTTGTCAAATCCTTTTTTGAAGCAGGTAAACCTGTAGCGGCAATTTGTCACGGCCCTTGGACGCTAGCGGAAGCGGATGTCGTTAAGGGACGTACTCTCACCTCTTGGCCTTCACTCCAAACTGACCTGAAAAATGCTGGAGCGAATTGGGTTGACCAGGAAGTTATTGTGGACAATGGTTTAGTCACCAGCCGCAATCCTAATGACATCCCAGCATTCAACAAAAAAATGATTGAAGAATTTGCTGAGGGTAAACATAACCAACAACGTAAATCTGCATAAGAAGTTTAAACAAGCTTCCTCTTACTTTTAGAGGGGGCTTTTTTTTTAATATGAGATGAAGTATTAAGATAAGCAGGTGGGCACAAATAAAGACAAGGGATAATGACCGTCAGTGGTCAAGATTGATAGTATATGTCTCACAATCACCACCATCACGAACCGTCAAGTTACAACAGAGCCTTTGTGATTGGTCTGGCTCTCAATGGCGGATTTGTCATTATTGAAGCTGTGTCTGGCTTCCTAACTCACTCCCTCGCTCTTCTTGCTGATGCAGGGCACAATCTCAGTGATGTTTTAGGACTACTGCTAGCCTTGGGCGCGAATCTCCTCTCCCAGCGTCCCCCAACACAGCGCTATACATACGGACTACGCCGTTCCTCGATTTTGGCTGCCCTCTTAAATTCAATCTTCCTCCTTGTGGCAATGGGGGGAATTGCTTGGGAAGCCATTCGCCGTTTCAGCAATCCCAATTCGGTACCTGCTGGTATTGTGATTGGAGTAGCACTAGTCGGCGTTATTATCAATACAATAACTGCTCTGCTGTTCTTCTCGGGTCAAAAGCATAACTTGAACATCCGGGGAGCATTTTTGCATATGGCGGCTGACGCGATGGTGTCTCTGGGTGTTGTCCTATCTGGAATCGCCATTCTGACAACGGGTTGGTTATGGTTCGACCCTGTTGTTAGTTTGATTATCGTTATAGTTGTTGTTATCACTACTTGGCAACTCCTCAAGGAGTCCTTAAACTTAGCACTTGATGCTGTACCCGCAGGAATTGAACCACTTGCCATCCGCACTTATCTGAGTGAACTTCCTGGTGTTGCTCAAATTCATGATCTGCATATTTGGGGAATGAGTGCTTCTGAAACAGCACTGACTGCCCACTTAGTCATGCCGACAGGGTATCCCGGTGATGCGTTCTTAACACGGATAGCCCAAGAGCTTCACGACCGATTTGATATTGAACACACTACCATCCAAATTGAAACGGGCGACCCCACTCAACCCTGTATACTAGCGTCAGATCATCGGGTGTAACTCAAAAGCTAGAAAATAGGTTGAAGGTTGAAAGTTGGAAGGTTTTAGCCAACGGTTGAAGCTTTCTCGCTCGTTGTAGCCTGCTTGAGCAAGTCACGCACCTCCTCATCTGTGGTTTGTGAGAAGTCATCGTACCAAAGACCGACACTATAGAAGGGACGGGGCGTCATGGCGCAGACAATTTTATCGACCTCGTCTTCAAATTCATGGCAGGTATCGGGTGAGGAGATGGGCACGCCAATAACAATTTGAGCAGGTTGCTGTTGTCGCAACGCCTTCACCGCCGCACGCATAGTAGCACCTGTCGCTAAACCGTCGTCGATCAAAATAACAGTGCGTCCTTGCAAATCGGGGGCAGGGCGGTCATCACGATACAAGCGTTCTCGCCGTTCTAACTCCTGCTGCTCTTTAGCGGCAACTTGGTTGATTGTTTCTTCGGATAGATGTCGCGGTTCTACCACGTCTTTATTGAGAACTCGTACACCACCAGAAGCTATTGCTCCCATCGCTAGCTCTTCCTGACCGGGTACGCCCAGTTTGCGAACAACGAAAACATCCAAGGGAGCATTAAGCGCTTTGGCAACTTCAAAAGCAACGGGTACACCTCCTCTGGGCAGTGCCAATACCACAACATCTGGGCGGTTAGCATAGGTGGTTAGCTCCTTAGCTAGCACTTGACCTGCTGCTTTTCGATTTTTGAATAACATCATTGTTAGCCTCCTTAGCATTTAGCAGTGAATGAAGGAGTTCAGAATGCAAGAAGTTCAGGAGTTCAGGCTATCTTCCTACCTAAACTTGTGAACTTCTATTGATTCTCTGACTCATCACTGTTGCTCATCACTGTTGAGTTAGATATTTACGCCGCAGCAAATGCTGAATGCACCGAGGTGCAGGCGTTCCGACAGCCTAATCACCTCGGTTGCTGTTTTTGCTATATTGCTTGTTGGGAAAAATTATTAAAAGATGAGCGATCGCTACTAACAGGTGTTTGTTATTAACGTCCGTTCATGCGCTGTCCCAACAGTTCTTTCGCTCTTTCTGCCAGCGTACTGTTTGTGTCTTTTACTTCTTGGAAGAAGTTAGCGAGGTCATTATCTCCAGCCTGATTAGCATCCTCAATGTACTGCTCATAGGTTGCAGCAGCTTCCAGAGAATGATAGAGCACACTAACGAGATTGTACTGTTCGTTGCTGGTTCCTGTATTAGCTTGTTTTTGAGCTGTAGCCATATTATTCTCCTGTTGTTGATTAAAATCACAAAACTCTGTTTTAAGAGTAGGCAGCAGTAGATAGCTTCTCGTCACTCCAGAGAAGGGGTTCGGTTCCCTCAAAAGCAATAGATAGCGTCTGTGTTCAGTGATACAAATTTTTCTATTTTATAGTGCAATAAATTTGTACAAAAGTCTGCAAAGCTGTCTAAGTCTGGCTTACAGATGTTTCCCTTCAATTCAGGCAGCATGGGCTGCGCTAACAAACGTTGCGAGAAAAATCCTTCTTCCCCTGTTCAGGAGTTCCCTATTTTCAAGCTAGGCACCATGAACTGTCGTTCACCACGAAAGAACGGAAATAGCTCTATCCTAACTTCTGACTCCTGACTCCTGACTCCTGACTCCTATTTTCAAGACAGGATTTTGGTTAATAAAAATTGTATTTTCTTACACAAGTAATCTTTACAAAAATGCCTATCTCTGAGCAGAGAAGCAAACAGGATAAAGGCTGCTATGTTTCGAGGATAGATCAGGTAGATCAACAGTTACAGAGAAACCAAAAGGCTCCTGTGCCCCAGTCTAAGGCTGGGGTATTTCTCTTTGGTGTGGTAAGTCAACGCACATTGAATTTGCATATTCTGCCAATTCAATAACAACTGTAAATTTCTCTCCCCCGTTCCCTCGCTCCCCTGCCGTCTTAACTAGCCAATTAAACGGGTGACAGCTTAGTATCGCTGCCTTTGTGGAGTAAGACTACGCCAGCCACTTCTGTGAGTTCGGTTAATTGTGACGCTCAGTAGCGATCGCACATCAGCTATGCTTGGATTTAATCTTAGTTACTTTCGATGTATCCGGCACTCCAAATGTATCCAGTCACTTTAGGATATGACGAAGCCAAGAAAAGAATAGAATCATTAATTCGAGATGAGTATTGTTCAGAAGCCTTGGTTACTGCTGTATTTACCGCTGAAAAGATGCTGAGGCGTACTCTACGGCAAATTATTGTCTCAGCGGGTTTTACAAGTAAGTCAGCGGAACAGTTACTCAGTTTAGCGAGGGGATTGACGGCATTAAAAGAACAATGGTTGATTTACGAACCCCATCACCGAACGCTTATTGAAGTGATTGGTAATCCAGAATGGCAGCAAATCTGCACTTGTGCAAAGATGCGGAATAAGCTTATTCATGGCATTCGTGTCTATGAAGCCGAATATTGTCAAGAACAAGCGGAAAAACTGCTATTTACCTTAGATATTGTCAAGCAGAAACTAGAGGAAACCTATGGTTATAGTGGGTGGGAGAGGTTAATAGTTAGAAAAAAAAGTAAACTTCATCTCGACCCTAAAGTCAAAATCATTAAAAACCTCTAAGCTATAGTTGCTCACGAAGATATGCAAAAATTGCCTGCGTTCCTTGCTGGAGCATCTCAGAGGGTGGTGAAGTCAGTTGTTACTGATGACCTATACAGCGGCTTTTTTCTGTTAACCAGACCTCACACTTTGCCACTAACCCGCTTACTTAGATTGTGATTCTTCAGGATAAGAAGTTTTAGATACAGTGCTTTCTGCTCGACTAATGATATCTTTGGCAAATCGTTCACTGAAACCCACAATAAATGCTAAAGAGAAAAAAGTAAATCCTCTGGTATTTTCAGTATTGGCATTTTCAGAAATTTGCAGTGGGCTCATAGTAGAGCAGCTAAGGGTGAAGAGCAAAATCCCGAAAGATGCACCGATTAGGGGTTTGCAAGCTCCAATAACCATAGGGAGAATTGAGTCCTCATACTCTTTATTCTGATACTCTTCAATTCTCGTTAGTATGCTGATAACGCTACCCAGTGCTCCTGCTGAGCCTACCAAGGCTAGAAGTACAAGAGTGCTGAAGTAATCAGGGGACATCGCTATAGTTTTTTTTGTTCTTTCGTTTGAGCTGCTTGTTGAGTTATTGGTTAAGGTACTTTCAACAAAATTTGATAAGTAAGCAAGAGCGCTAATTGATGAGAACGCAATCCCCATATAGAGGGGGAGCGCTAACACAAGACCTGCTATCAGCTTCGTTGGTGTCGATCCTAAATGTATAATATTTAGACATAAATTTTTCCATGAACCCCTGATTGAATTATCAGATTCATGTATCGAGTACTGAATGTTTTGCCTTATTTTCTTAGACAAACACACGCTGGGTTGCTTCTGAAGTAGCGATTCTAATGCCACCTGAATATAATCAAGTTTGGCTTCTAACTGTTGTTGCCTAGCATCACATTCCTTCAATCCCTTTATCTTATTGTAGATAAATCGCTTCTCTATCGACTGTAGTAAATTAATTAAGTTCGCGAGTTCTTCCTGAACACTTTTATCCAAAGATAATCCATCATTACTAAGATTTTCAACTTTAGCTTTTATTATTCCAATTAAATAGTCTGCTCGGCGTGGAATATCACTTGGTACATTCCTTACTAATCCTGGCTTTATTGCTCCTAAACCATTTTTTGGTTGCTCTTCAAATTGTATTTCCTGCAAATTTGCCATACAGATGCTGCCTACCTTATTTGAGCTTTAGGTGTATCTTGCTATGTTAAGCTCGACGCAAAATTCTTCGAGCTATCTTATGAGTAAGAACTCTCCTTAGTTCGTTACTTCAATAGAATTTTCAGGATTTCCGGAAAAGGCAGAAGCACCGCAAGAGTAAGACTGAGAACGACCTGAAGTGACCGCTTTCAAGCGTTCAGCCCTATATATCTCCAACAGCTTAACCGATGTCTGATGTAGAAGAATCGCTTGTACATAAAAATAGAAAAACCTGGTTTCTCAGAGGAACCAGGTATCCGACGACCTACAGATGCAATTATTCGTTTCTCTTCTTTTGCTTATCCCATCTAGCCAACAGCGACCTGCACTCTATCTTCAACTACCCTAACGTTATAAGTAAGGATACTCACCGTTTCATCATCGAGACACTGTCCGGTGAGTAGGTTGAAGTTTTGCTTATAAATTGGGGAAGCAACTTTGGGGATGCCGTTGCGATCGCCGACAATTCCCCTCGCTAAAACATACGCCTTGCTAAACGGGTCATAATTACTAAGGGCAAAAACCTCATCTTCAGGTGCGACTCGGAAAATTGCTACCTGTTGTCCTGCAACCAAGGCACAAACTCCTGTATTAGGAGTAATTGCGGAAAGTGGGCAAATATCAACCCAGGTTGTAGTTGTTTCGCGAACTAATGCTTGAACCATTATTTTTCCTATTGATTGGATGTTGCGATGGAACTCTGGTATCAATCCCGTAGGAAGATAACTGCCCCCTTGC
>JBFLZA010000576.1:0-5888 GCA_040756535.1 Cyanobacteriota bacterium | reverse complement strand
GTATAGCTTTCAAACTATTGCTTTTTCTAGGTTCGGGCGCTGGAGGGGCGTGGTGCCGTTCTCAAGCGCATTTACCAATGTAGCCCATCCTTTGGGATGTGTCAACTCCTATTCCCAAAAATTTTTCTAGAGAGCATCAAACCCAGCTTTAACTACGCAACAATGGATTATGAATAAGCGGAGGTATTTGTGAATTTCCAGTCAGTCATTGCTACATTGCACCAGTTTTGGAGCGATCGCGGTTGCCTGATTGCTCAGCCTTATGACACAGAGAAAGGCGCAGGCACGATGAATCCTCATACATTCTTGAGAGCGATTGGACCAGAGCCTTGGTCAGTCGCTTATGTTGAACCTTGCCGACGCCCCACAGATGGACGCTATGGCGAAAATCCCAATCGTTATCAGCATTACTACCAATACCAAGTTCTAATTAAGCCATCACCTGATAATATTCAGGAGATATATTTAGACTCCCTCAAGGCGCTAGGTATCCAACCTGAAGATCATGATATTCGTTTTGTCGAAGACAATTGGGAATCTCCAACCCTAGGAGCATGGGGTGTAGGATGGGAAGTCTGGTTAGATGGAATGGAAATTAATCAATTCACCTACTTCCAGCAGTGCGGCGGAATTGATTGTCGTCCGGTCTCAATTGAGATTACTTATGGACTAGAGCGGCTGGTTATGTATCTTCAAGAAGTTGATGCTTTCCCTAAAATCAACTGGAATGAAGACATCTGTTACGGCGATGTTCATCTTCAGGGAGAGGTTGAGCAGTGTACCTATAACTTTGAGGCATCAAATCCAAATTTGCTATTTACCCTCTTTGGTCTTTATGAGGAGGAGGCGGAGCAACTAAGCAAGAAAGGGCTAGTTTTACCTACACTTGACTACGTTTTGAAATGTTCTCATACATTTAATCTGCTGGATGCTAGAGGCGTTATTTCCGTAACCGAGAGGACTCGTTATATTGGTAGAATCCGTAACCTGGCAAGACGAGTTGCTCAACTCTATTTACAGCAACGGGAGGCGCTAGAATTCCCACTTATTAATAGACTGCACCATCCTACTAAGGTGCCGACACTTTGATATAGGATGCGTGAGGGCAACTAAGTTCTCGGACAGTAATAAATAAAGAAGTTGGTGTTGAGTTAGTGCTACAACAAGAGTTTAGGCATAAAAATTACCTTGACGATTCTCAATCTTAAGTAACCTGCTCTTACTTGCGACAAGCCTAAAACAACACCACTTTATATATATAAATCTCGTTGTAGGAAGCTGCTATGCATCTAATACAGGATAATCACGCGACGGGCTTGCCGCTCTATTCGACAAGAAACGAGCTAAATACCAACTTGCTTTTTTGAGCAAGGGCAGTTTACTAGATATTAACTACCGAAATACAAACTGAAGTGACAACAGTTTAGTTTCCGTATAAATGATTCACGAAAAGAGTACTGCCAAGACACTAAGACTTACTCTATGGAGGAAGTTGTAATGCTATTAGCTAGCTTAAGCCGTCTGTTAGAACCGATCGCTAATCAGTTTCGGAATTTGGGTCTGCCTGAACCCATTGTGCATTGGGGACACCCAATGATGATGTCGATTGTAGTCTTTGTAATGGGTAGTTTTGTAGGATTGACAGGATGGCGAGGGCGGATGGTAGCTGATACAGTAAAGGCTGTTGAAAGCCGAGCCGATCATCGAAAAATTGCTCCTTGGATGTTTCTGTTTATGGCGGCTGGTTATACTGGAGGCGTTTTGTCTCTGGTGATGCAGCATCAACCCATTTTAGAAAGCCCTCACTTTTGGACAGGGTCAATAGTGCTGGTTTTATTAACCGCGAATGGTGTGATTTCCCTTATCGGTTTTGGCAACAATAAACGTGTAATGCGTAATATTCATGCCTACTTGGGAAGCACAGCACTTTGCCTAATGTTTCTTCATGCGGTGCTAGGGTTGAAGCTAGGTTTAGCAATCTGATGAGTCCTGCTAGTGGTGCTTTAATTAGTTTGGCGTATATTTTCGGGCTGCTGGCAACAGCGGTTCTAGGTTCGTCAACTCGTACCGTTCCCTGGACAGAATCTGCTCTATTGAGTTTGGGAATCATTGTCCTTGGCATAGTGACAGCGATTACCATACCCCGGTTTTGGCGAACTGGACCCAAATCGAGACTCTGGTTAGTGGCTGGACTTGTAGGTGCCTTAGCGCTTCTATATTTTCAAGCACGGGTGCCGAAACCTGCGTCAAATGACATCAGCCAGTTTGTCCGCTCTGCTAATGGCTCTGTGCAGGAGCAAGTGGTTACAATTCAGGGCAAGGTCAAAAGTATACCTCGCCTTACTCGATCTTCTAAAGGGCAGTTTTGGTTAGAAGCGACTCAATTGAGTGAGATTGAAAGCCGGGATCAAGTCGGTGCTGCTACTAGGGAAGTAACGGGCAAGCTGTATGTGACAGTGCCTATGCTACAAGCCACGGGTCTTTATCCGGGTCAAACGATTTCTGTTACTGGGGTTTTATATAAACCAAAACCAGCTTCCAATCCAGGTGCTTTTAATTTTGAGACTTATTTAACAAAAGAAGGAGCTTTTGCTGGTTTCAGCGGACGGCAAGTCAGTATTTTTGATGAGGGACAAAAGCCAAAATGGAGATGGTGGAAACTGCGGCAGCGTATTATCCGAGCCCAAGTTCGCCATTTGGGTAGTCCCGCAGGGCAAATTGTCAGTTCTTTTGTGCTAGGAAATCAAGCGGTCGATATTCCCTACGATATTCGTGACCCCTTTATTCAAGCTGGATTAGCTCACGCTTTAGCTGCTTCTGGAACTCAAACATCTTTGATTCTGGGTTTAGTACTAGTACTAACCAAGCGTTTTTCAGTGAAAACGCAGTTGGGTTTGGGTACTGCTGCCTTGATTGTTTTTGTTGGCTTAACAGGATTACAGCCTTCGGTCATGCGAGCAGCGATTATGGGTTTTGGGGCGCTAGTCGCTCTGGTAACACAACGTAAAGTTAAACCGTTGGGTTCGCTATTGGTTGCTGCAACTGTATTACTGCTATTCAATCCTCTGTGGATTTGGGATTTAGGATTTCAGTTGAGCTTTTTAGCGACGCTGGGATTGCTAGTCACAGCACCATTTCTGACAAAGCAACTGAACTGGTTACCAGTATCGATCGCATCTCTGATTGCTATTACGGTTGCGGCTGCTTTATGGACATTACCTTTGCAGCTTTATGTCTTTAACGTAATTGCGCCCTATAGCATCGCAGCAAATATCCTAGCTGCCCCATTTGTTGCTGTTATTAGTATTGGTAGCATCATTAGCGCTCTAGCAGCCTTAATCTCACCAGTAGTAGGCAGCGCTCTGGCTTGGTTGCTATACTATCCAACTCAGTTATTGATAGGGCTGGTGCAATTTTTCAACAGCTTGCCAGGTAGTTCACTCGCTGTTGGCACAATTTCTCTAGTGCAACTCCTACTCCTCTATGCCCTCATTGGGTTCATTAGTGTTAACAAAAAGTGGCAACGGCGTTGGTTGTTGGCTGGTATAGTTGCTGTAAGCTTAGTGGCATTTCCAGTTTGGCAGACAAAGCTATCGCAATATAAAACTACGGTCTTAGCTACAGACCAAGAACAAGTTCTGGTCATTCAAGACCAAGGGCAAGTGGCGTTAGTTAATAGTGGAGAAGCTGATACAGCTAATTTTACAGTGCTACCCTTTTTGCAAAAGCAAGGGGTTAATCAAATTGATTGGGCGATCGCGCTTGAGTCAGAGTCGCGCTTCAGAAGTGGTTGGTTACAGGTATTGCAAAGCTTACCAGTTAAAACCTTTTACGATAGCGCTGCAACCCAATCTCCATTAGCTGAGTCTCAACCGATTGCCACTGCCGTTCAATCCCAAAAAGGAAAATACCAGTTGATGTCTGCTGGGCAGAAAATGTCTTTAGGTTCTACATCTATAGAACTAATCAACGCTAATCCACCTGTGTTGCAGTTGCAAATTCGCAACCAGACTTGGTTGCTACTGGGAGAAACGACTCCAGAGTTCCAACAGCAGTTAGCCAGCACGCGAAATCTTGAACCTGTTCAGGTGCTGTGGTGGTCTGGACAGAGTTTATCACCAGAGGTGGTAAAAGCTCTTCAACCGGAAGTTGCGATCGCTTCTTCGCCAGTAGTAGACTTGGATGCTGCACAATTACTACAAAAGGCTAAGATACCACTCTACTGGACAGGTCGTGATGGTGCGATTCAGTGGACTTCTCAAGAAGGTTTTGAAACAACCCTTGAGGCAACCAATAGAGATGCGCCACTCCTTTGAGGGATAGCGCCTAAGTTTTGTTACTATTAGTCGGTTTTTCTATTGACAAATAGGTACATCTTACCCTCTAAAAGAACGGTTAGCTTCAAACAGCAACCCTTAGGAAACTGGTATAGTAGACAGGGAAGGTTGTAGGTTGCCTATTTACTTGGCTATCAAGTCACCCTACGACTAATATAAATAGAGGGTCATAAACCCTACCTGGAGAGGTGGCAGAGCGGTTGAATGCGGCAGACTCGAAATCTGTTATGGTGTCAAAGCCATCGGGGGTTCGAATCCCCCCCTCTCCGTAAGTCAATCATAAGCAATTAGAGGGCACGGGGCTTGTAATCGATAAATTAATCTGAAACAAGCTATTAGTGGTCAGTTTTGTATTTGTATTCCCAAGATAAATCTATCTGTAGGCTGAAAAAGTGCCAATCGATGAACCCTATCAAATCTGTCTAATTCGCTGTAATCAAAATCGCTGTAGTATCCCGGTGTCAGTCTTAACTACAGTTATTTAATTGGATTCAATCTCACTGGGGACGCTTATCGGCTTCCCCCTGACGAATCAGAGATTGGTGGAGGGTTGTCAGAATGGATTGCCAGAATATCTCCTGGGCTAAAAAGCTGAAAAGTGTTAGTACAACATCCTGCTTGGCTTCCTTGTGGCTTTCCCTGAATCTGCACAGGTGCTTGAAGGGTAATTGAAGTTAATTCTTGATGCGTTTTGGCAAGTGTCTTGATTGAATGACTCAATGCGATCGCTGCTAGCGTAGTAACGAATAGAAGGTTACCCGAAGAACTCATAGAGGAAAAACTGAGCTTCATCTTCCACTCCTGAAAACGATGGCTTATGTTTTTCTACTATTTCAAAGGGTTCAAGCTTAAAGTTTAGCTGTGTAGTTACCACTCACACTCATTAAGAGTTAAGGCTGGCACATACACATCTGTGGAAGCTCTCGTTAAAAAAGCTAGGGTAGGCATGGCCTACCCTAATCAGTACCGGTTACTTTACGTTTGTATATCAGCAACTCCTCTAACTCTCGTTGTTTACAGTTGAGCTAGTAGGATTTCGGCTCGGTAGTATAAGCTGGGGGTTTTGTATCAGGAGCAAATAACCCCAATAATGGACCGAGAATGGCTCCGAAAACAAAGCCTCCAGCATGTGCCCAGTAGGCAACGCCACCATTTTCCATCCCGACGTTAGCAGGTGCTTCCAGCATGGTAATGCCGTTGAAGGCTTGTTGTAAAAACCAAAAACCAAGGAAAAAGACTGCTGGTACTCTAATCGTCGTGAAAAAGAAGCCAAGCGGAAGCAACGTTACAACCCTGGCATTAGGGAATTTTAGAATGTAAGCCCCCATAACGCCTGCGATCGCACCACTAGCACCTAAAGAAGGAATTCCCGAATAAGCGGAGAAAAACCATTGAGTTAGGGCAGCTAAGACGCCGCAAGCCAGATAAAAAATCAAGAATTTGACGCTACCCAGTTCCTCTTCAATATTGTTGCCGAAAATCCAAAGAAACAACATATTGAAACCTACATGGGCGAACCCTGCATGTAGGAACTGTGGGGTTACTAAAGTC
>JBFLZA010000575.1:0-5893 GCA_040756535.1 Cyanobacteriota bacterium | reverse complement strand
GATCGCACTGGTGGATCATGCCCTACGCCGCCGCTTTGCCTTCATCCCTCTCTACCCGAACTACAAGATTCTACGCCGCTATCACACCTCAACAGGCTTTCCGGTTGACAAGTTGATTCAAACCTTAGAGCAGCTAAACCAAGAAATTGGCAATCCCCATTATGAAGTGGGCATCAGTTTTTTCCTACGACCCCAGCTAACTGAGCAGATTGAGAGTATTTGGAGGCTGGAGATTGAACCCTATTTAGAGGAATATTTCTTTAACCAACCGAGCAAGGTTAATCAATTTCGCTGGGACAAGGTGAAGCAGCAGGTTTTCCCATGAGTGTCGCACATCCACAGAGAATAGAGTTAACCGAGTACAGTCCAGTGCTGTTAGCGCGGGAAGACATCCCCGACACCTTTGGGGAAGCTTTGTGGCGCAATTACGGCACTCAAGTGGCTGTAGATTTCCCCTCTCCCAAGACGGGCAACCGATGGCGACTGACTGCACAGGGATGGGTAGGACACATTCCCTTAACTCCAGATTTTCACATCGCACTAAGCCCTAAAGTCCAGTTAAGTAATCTCCTACGGATGCTGGAGTATGCCTATGACCTTAAGAGTTTTCGGTTTTTAGAGGGACTGGTTGATTGCCAAACCCTTGAGCAATTCTACGAACGGTTGGTTGATATCTTAACCCGCCGAATTCTCGACAGAGGTCGCCAGGGATTCTATTGTGCCTACTTATCCAAAACTGAGCGGTTGCCCTATGTGCGAGGGCGCATTGATGTGCGGCACGCGATCGCTAAACCGTGGGATACTAAAGTCCAGTGCCATTATGAGGAACACACCACAGACGTTGAAGAGAATCAGATTCTCGCCTGGACTCTCTGGTGCATTGCCCATAGCGGTCTGTGTACGGAACGGGTAATTCCGACAGTGCGCCTGGGTTACCACCTGCTACAGGGATTAGTGACGCTACAACCTTACAGTCCTCAAGCCTGCGTGGGGCGACAGTACAACCGCCTCAACGAAGATTATCGACCCCTGCACGCGCTTTGTCGATTCTTTTTAGAGCAGAGTGGAGCCAGTCATGAAATCGGCGATCGCACAACGTTACCTTTTCTGGTTGATATGGCGCGACTGTACGAACGCTTTGTGGCAGAGTGGCTCAAGGCACACCGAGAAACTGTACTGCTGCCACTGGGGTTCGATATCAAGTCCCAAGAGAGGGTGTATGTCGGTCAAGGCAAAGCTCTATACTTTGACATCGACTTAGTGCTACAGGATGTGGCGACGGGTGCAGCTAAGTATGTGTTGGATACAAAGTACAAAGCCTCAACTGCACCTGTATCCAGTGATATTGCTCAGGTGGTAGCCTATGCAGAAGCGAAAGGGTGCCAGGAGGCAATTCTAGTGTATCCAACATCCCTATCTGAACCGTTGGACATTAGGGTTGGCAGCATCCGAGTTCGTAGCTTGATTTTCTCTTTAGCAGGTGACTTAGAGCAAGCTGGTTATAGTTTTTTGCAGAATTTGCTGGGTACTGAATTTGCTCGAAAGAGGCTCAACCTTAAATAATCCACATATTTTGGCTCCTTACTTCCAAGGTTGGGAGCAAATTACTGAAAATCATGCTCAGTGTTTACGCAAGCTTGTCATTGAAGCACTTCAGGATAATGCTTGAGCAACAGAGGCTGCAACTCTATAAGCCATGGGTGGGGGAACCGCATTTCCAATTTGACCTAAAGCCATGTAGACAGCACCGTAAATTGACCATGACTCTGGAAATCCTTGCAGAATGGCACAGTCTGGTACAGATAATCTAAAGTGACCGTTATCGGGTACAAATAAATGTGCTTGTTCTCGATTAGGAGCAACGCCATTCGGCCAAATTTGCAGTTTTTCCCAAGCCTTTTGAGCAGAAACACTACTTAAAACAGAGGTAGTGTGACGGGGCCCGGTGAGTGAACTCCGAATGGTCGGTGATAAAGCATCAAATCCTATATCTGGAAGTCCTAGAGCTTCACGCACTCCCATGCAACGCTGTAAGTTTTCTGTCCCTTCTAGAACAGAAAAGAGATCGAATTGGATAGGAGATATGGATTTAGTTGTGGGCAGATGATGTGAATAATGGGTTGGTAGAGGTGCTTGATACTTTGCGGCAATTTGCTCATCCCGAAATCCTACGAAAAACACTCGCTTTCTTATTTGAGGGATTCCGAATGATGGAGCCGTTAAGATAAATCGAGTTAGCTTATATTTCTCAGTCAGTGGGCGTTCAATGACATCTTGGACATAGTGGCTGAACTTTTTACCAATTAATGCCGTGACATTTTCAGCAACAAAGGCAATTGGCTCAATTTCAAGTACAGCTCGAACAAATTCTGGAAACATATCGCGGCTATCGTCTTTACCTTTCTGACGACCCGCAACAGAGAACGGCTGACAGGGCGGGCCACCTTGGATAATATCAACCAAGCCGCGATATTGCCGCCAGTCTACTTTTGTAACGTCTCCTGCTTCACCCGAAAAAACTTTCCACTGAGGTCGAACATTACGTAGGGTAACGCCAGCCGGATCGAGTGTATCGTAGGAAGCAACATGGGTAAATCCGGCTCTCTCACAGCCAAGGTCAAGACCCCCGCCACCACTGAATAGAGATAGCGATCGCAATCCATTGCTAGCTAACTGTGGCATGAGGTCTTCCGGATTTAGTCGAGGCACGTTAATCGGATGAATTGGCTGTCGCCCTTCACCCCGGAGAGCTTGAGCTTTTGCCCGACTCGATGCCTGGGAACGTTTCCTATAAACTTCTCTTTCCTCTTCAGTAATGTCCCAGCCTTGGTGCCAAGGTGATGCTGGCATAAAATTAGTCCCGTAAAGTGTGGAGATTACAACTTAACCAGCTAATGCTGCAAGTCTTGTCCACCTATAATCTTTAACAGATAGAAGTTGCAAGGGTTTAAACATCAAGATAGCGAGATGAGCTGAGGAGAAGAGAAAATAGCATGAAGGAGGGCAGCAAGTACCAGCCACTCCTTGAGTATTTGCGTGGCAGCAATCAAGGTGAAGTAACCCTCACGTTTGCCGAAATCGAGGGTTTAATGAATGACACTCTACCCGACTCAGCACGGAGTAGACGAGCATGGTGGAGCAATCGCAGCAAAGGCGCACTGCAAGCTTCCGCTTGGATGGAAGCAGGATATCGCGTTGAGGATGTCGATCTGGATGGACAGCGAGTGACATTTTGCAAACCTACTACTAAACCTAAAGTCGAGCGAGTGGGTGATACTGTGCTGTGGAACGCTGAACTAATCAAGGCACTGCGCCGCTACATGGGTTTAACACAGGCAGAGTTTGCAGAAAGGCTGGGTGTCTATCAACAGACAGTTAGCCAGTGGGAAAACAGAGCCTACGAGCCGACCCTAGCGACATCAAAATACCTAACTTTAATTGCCGAGCAGGCTGGCTTTAAGTACTAAGAAGCAAGCTTGGAGTTCATAGGATTTTTCCCTCCTTGATTGACATTTTACAATGTAAGCTTTAAATTAACAATATACAATCTACATTGTATTGGAGCATGAACACTCACTGAGGTGAATCAAAAGTCCTCTTCCTTTCCCTAGACGGCAATATCTACCCCGACATCCTAATTTGCTCTGGCATCCTATCAGCTGAACTCAGGGGAGGAAGAAGTCGTAGCTACAAAAACTCTCTTCCATCTACGTGGACTTTAATTAGAGAAGTTTGAAACCTGCATAGGCAGGTTTAGTTTGTGTAGCTGCGGTTTCAACCGCCAAGCATTTACCAACAAAAACAGCCATGCAACCCCTACGCCACCACATCAACCCCAAAACCTTCGTCATCACCCTCCAGCAAATCGCCAAACACCTGAAAATCCCACAAGAGCGTATCCTCAACTGGGAAAAATGGCATAACGTCCTCTGGGTGCATATCCAAGGACTTGGCGGTTTCTTCATTAGTTACCGCAAACTTGAGCAATGGATTGCTGCTTGTAAGTCTCTAATTCGCTATTGTCCACACTTGGGTGCCCTCGACACCCTCTGGCAATCCATTTTGCAAGAAGCCCAGCGATATACCGAAGACGACATCTCTCGACTCGAAGTCATCTGGCAGCAACGATACACCAATTTATCTAACCGTCAACAAACCTAAAAAGTCACCAAGCCAGCATCAAGTTTCCGAGGCTTCCTGCTGACTTCTGGCTCCCATATCCAAGGAGACTTTCACCATGATAAAACCTGTCGTGCGATGGGAGGAGAATTCTCTATGACTCATTCTCGTCCCATCGGAGAAAGAGAACTCGCCTTAATTGAACTTTATGCCAACTGCCAACTTGAACTAGCGCCCCAGAGGTTTTATGCCAAGTGGAATGTGACTTACCAGCAGATGGCCAGAATTTGCTCTCGCTCTCCTTCGACTGTCCAGCGTTGGTTTAGTAGAGGTTATAGCTCTCGCTCCCCCAATTCTTGCGATTTGCATCATCTCGCTCTGATGGACTTTCTCTTAGAGCATTTTGAACAAATTCCGGCTGAACTTTTACATCTGCTGTGTGCCCCACCTCAACGCTAAACATTCAAATTAAGCGATCGCACCAAGAACGCCCACTCATCTGCTAGTTCCTCAATAATCTTAGATGTTGGCTTACCAGCACCATGTCCCGCTTTTGTCTGAATTCTAATTAACACAGGGTTTTCTCCGGCATGAGCATCTTGCAATGCAGCCGCAAATTTAAAACTATGAGCAGGAAAAACGCGATCATCATGATCGGCCGTTGTAATCAATGTTGCTGGGTAAGTGGTTCCGGTTTTAAGGTTATGCAACGGGGAGTAAGCGTATAATGCCTTAAATTCTTCTGGGTTTTCAGGCGAACCGTAGTCCGAACACCAGGCCCAACCAATCGTAAACTTATGGAAGCGCAACATATCCAGCACACCGACTGCTGGCAGCGCTGCACCAAATAACTCCGGGCGCTGTGTGATGCAAGCACCGACTAACAAACCACCATTACTTCCACCTGCGATCGCTAATTTTTCAGGTTGAGTATACTGATTTTCAATCAACCACTCCGCCGCCGCAATAAAATCATCAAACACATTTTGCTTGTTCAGCGTTATTCCCGCTTGGTGCCATTCTTCACCATACTCGCCACCCCCCCGTAAATTGGCTAGCGCATAGACGCCTCCCATCTCCATCCACACCAATCGACTCACCGAGAAACTAGGAGTGAGAGAGACATTAAATCCGCCGTAACCATAGAGAAGAGTCGGATTATTCCCATTTAGTTGTAATCCCTTCTTATGGGTAATAAACATCGGCACTTGTGTGCCATCTTTACTCGTGTAAAAAACTTGCTGCGTTTCGTACTCATCCGGGTTAAAGTCAACCTGAGGTTGCCGGAAAATTGTACTTTCACCACTCACCATATCATAGCGGTAGATAGTGGTTGGTGTGGTGAAGCTGGTAAATGAATAGAAGGTTTCGGTATCATAACGCTTACCATTAAACCCGCCAGCCGAGCCAATTCCTGGTAAGTCTACCTCTCGGACAAAAGCACCATTCAGAGCAAAAATTTTGATAGATGATCGCGCATCTTTCAGGTAGTCTGCAACGAACTGATTGTTGAGTAAACCGACGCTTTCCAGAGTTTCCGGTGCTTCGGGAATCATTTCTTGCCAATTGTCCCGTCCTGGGTTAACACTATCGATCGCAATAACACGACCACGCGGAGCCTCTAAATCGGTGCGGAACCAGAAGGCTTCACCTTCATTGTCAATGAAGCTATAATTTGCCTCAAACTCGCTAATCAGTTCCACCACTGGAGAATCAGGAATCTGTAAATCTTTATAAAAAATCAGATTCTTGGGGTCAGTTCCGCGATCGACAG
>JBFLZA010000574.1:0-5901 GCA_040756535.1 Cyanobacteriota bacterium | reverse complement strand
AGCAGGTATTGGTCTTTCCATCCCGGTGTTATCGAGCTGACTAACGGCAACGGCATTCATGACCCCGTTACTGTCAATGCCCCTAACCTCAAACACCAAACTCGTGCCGGACGGCATTACAATTTGTCCGGAGGTATCAGTCAAAGCGTCTTTCAGAGTAACGACCACCCTAGAGGGTGTAGCTGATGAGTCGGCTGGCACGATCGCAGGAGTTGCAAGAACGCCAGTCGTCATAGAGCCTGAAGCTGCAACCCGATAAGGAGTGCCATCGAGCAAACGCTGCTCGGCAACCTCGGGAGAAACAACAGGAGATGCACTTTGGGGTGAAGTTTGAGATTGAGAAACGGGGGTGGCTGTAACTTGGCGTTGCTGCCGTTGCTGCATAGTGTCTGTCCCCGTACTCGCTCGGTCGTCGCTCGAAGCTGTCGTGGTAACTTGAGAATTTTGTTGTGAGTCGGGATTCGTGGAATAACTTCCCAAAGACGCAAGAGTTTGCCATTGAGTCATGGGATCGACTTGGGGCGTAGCCGGAGTAGATGCAACCGCCGTGGGGGTTTTCGACGGTTGAGCTTGAGCCGTTGAACCCGAAGAAGCGGGTGCGAGCGTTGGCTTAGGCGCTGTTGGAGTACTAGCAGCGACTTGAGAAAAAGGAGTAGAAGCAGGCGCACTCTTAGGAGGTTGAGAAGAAGCGACGGGAGCGGGACGCACCGGAGGAGAACTTACTCTAGGTGGGGGGGAAGAATAAGCTCTTGGCGGAGGGGAACTGGCTGGAGTCGTTGCAGCCGTAGTTGCTGGAGTTGGTGAAGTAGCCTTACCGTTAGTTGTTGTCTGTCGTTTTGGATCAGTTGGAGAAACTTCTTGTTTTTTCTGGTTCTTTTTGGCTTCATCAAGTTGCTTTAACTCGTCAGACTGAGAACTTAGGGCAAGCTCAGTTTTAAGCTGTCCTTCTGTGTTTTCCGGTTTTTGTGCTTCAACTGTTGGACTCGGTGTTGGAGTTGGAGATTTAGCTTTAAGCTCTCCTTTGGGACTCATTATTCCGTTTAGGAGTAATCCAGCTAGTAAGAAAACAGCTCCAAGTCCACCAGCAACTAACCCCAACTTGGCAAAAGGACTTTTAGCTACAGTTTTTGGAGTTGCTGACGAGTGAGGATCGTCAAATAATTCGTCATCTCCAAGAACGTTTCCCTGAGTAGAGTCGCCGCCATTGTCGTCAATTCCCCCCGTTACTTCCGGATATCCCGAACTTTCAGATAAAGAATGTTTGTCGGATTTGTTGTTATCATCGTCATCGTCCAGACCAACTAATTTAGCTAAAGAGGATCTATCCCATTGGGCTGAAGAATCAGTTGATTCTGTTAAACCTTTGTCGGAAGTATCCTTATCAGTTGGATTGTCATCTAGAGCGGACTTGTCATCTAAAACGGACTTGTCTTCTAGAGCAGGCTTGTCTTCTAAAGCGGACTTGTCTTCTACAAGCATTATTTTGTTACCTGTTTGTCGCCTAAATCTCGCATTGCATAAATTTCCAATCCGCTGCTACGAACTCGCTGAACAACAGCCACAATGCCGTCGGCATTTGCTTTATATTCAGGAGCTTCGACAGCTTGGACGAAAACTTCTTTGTTGAAAGGAATGGTGGTTCCAAGAAGGTCGTTTTGGCTGATAACGTTTAAGTTGGCAACAACGTCAATTCGCCATTTACCCTCTTCAATCTTTACGGGTTGAGAAATACTCAAGGGAACAAAAACAACCTGAGTATTGCCAGCGAAAACGTTAGAAGGGGTAAGTTTTCCTATCATTAAAAGGAACTCTTTGCGGAAATCTTCACTAAGAGTGAAACCGCCCTGATAAGCTGGCGTGGTTATCTTAGCCCTTCTTGTACTGGTGGGAGATTGAATCTCAACTCCTTTGTCTGGAACAGTTTGACCGCCTTGTTGAACGCTTCCAGACCAAGTCATCAACAAGGAAAGGGAATCAGATGTAAACTTCTTTATTACGTCGGGGGTTCTGTCTTTTGAACCTAAAGGAGCTACGGGTATAGATTCTCCAGTTCCTAGCTGAACCAATGTAGGAGAAGGTTTAACACTCAGCTTGAAAAAAGAAAGTGATAAGAGTCCAAGTCCGAGAGTCAGAAGAACGTGAAGTCCTAAACTTGAAACAACAAAAACCCCCATCAAGTCACTATTTGAGAATTTGTTGTTGTTTTTTTTAGATTCAAGAAAGCGCAGTCGATACTGCTGCTGATTCTCAGCAGAAGAACTCATGTTGGGTTTACCTATTAAATGAGCGAAAAAAGTTCAGTAAATTGGGGAAAGATATTACTTAATCGGTACAATAGAGCGAACCCCAAAGGAGGCAACTGAAGAGAGTCCGTTAAAGACAGCCATGCCTCCACCAGCGGCTAAAGTCAACGATAAAATGGGAGACAAAAGACCCGTAGCAAAAGCAAATATCATTGGGTCGTTCTGTCCGGCATTTAAGACCAAAGTGGCAACCAAGCCGCTGATAATATTGAACGAAAGTTTGACCATCCCAACCGAGAAGAACCCAGTCAGCCAAGCGAAAATAGATTTTTGACCGATAGGAAGGAGAGAGCCGCCAACGGCAAGAGGACCGAGAAGTCCTGTTAGTAACAGGGAAATTTCAACAATCCACTGAAAGGCAATTCCGAATGCAATAAGCCAGCCTCGAACGGCTAACTGAAAGATATTGGTGTTAAATGTCTGACCCAATCCATCCAAAAACTTTTGAAAACCGTTAGATGGACCGTTAGGCAAATTGCCGCCAACTTGTTGAGCTTGAGCTTTGGCTTTGTCAAGACAAGCTTTTTGTTGCTCTGGCTCGACAATTGAGGCGCATTGATTAACCAACGATTCGGCAAGATCGGCAGCTCCACCCTCGGTAACAACCTGCTTGTAAGCTTCCTTCAGTCGAATCGAACTAGACGTTTGATCCAAAACAGCCTGGTTGGTGGCATTGATCACGTCCCTTAGCTGCATAGTGCAAGTGGACAACAATTGCCCCTGATTGGCAAGAAGGGCGCAAACTAGAAGAGGCCAGATAACTTCAGATAAAGGTGACGCGGTGGAATCATCGGCAAGGGCTTTAGCCCACTGCACAACCCAGATAAGAAGAGTGCCTACGGCAAACAGCAAACCTAAGTTGGCAATAGCGCCGTACAAACCCGCACCCCCGACTCCACCGGCACCAATTACGTCCTGCCACAGTTGATCCATTGCCGTTGCGATCGCTTCGGATGCGGCTGCGCCATCTTCAGTAATCTTGGAGGCACTCTCACCAGGAGAAGTATTCGATTGAGCCAAAAATAAGGGAAGCTCAAAAAGGAACATAACTGTGTGGAAAGATGGCGTTGGACTTAAGAAACGGAAATCAATCGCTGTCCTTTCGCGCAAGCAATGCGACCGCGCGAAAGAAAGAGACTAGAACAAACTGGCTTGAGAGGCAGTACGCAGGTTAGAGTAACCACCGCCAATGGCTTGCTGGTTAGCTTGCTGCGTTTGCCCGTCAACCGTTCGAGAAATATTGGTGAGCTGCTTATTGGTTTGAGCGCCCTGTTCGGTCTGCTTGAGAGAGTCAGCCCTCAACCCCCCCAAAACGTTAGAAGTCTCAGCCGTCTGAGAAGCGATACGCTTCATGACGTTTTGAGTCACTTCGTCACCTTGAGCTTGCTCGGCATATTGCTGGTTGTTTTCAACACTGGTCTGAGTTTGGTCGTAAGCTTTTGCTTGTTGCTTTTGACCATCTTCAGAAAGCACAGCTTCGGAGCTGGCAGTAGCGTTTTGCCGATCCACTTCATTAGCCGCCGTCTCGCCCTTATATTCGGGAGAGTTGGAATCAAGGGCTGCATCTTTGGACTTTTCCCTGGCTTTGGTAGAATCAGCTAGACCCAACTCGCCCATAAGCCCATCAGTAATACCTTTGAACTCGTCTCCAAGGGAGCCAATCGTTTCAGAGAACTTATCGGCGTACCCCTGAACGGCTTTGAGTTGATTGTTAAACCAGTCAGTGAGGCTCGATATTGGATCGGAGTTACCGCCGCTGGGTGCGGCATGAGCTGGAGCGCCCATAACTCCTAACAACAGAACAGAAGCGACAATGCCCGTTTTTACGCTCACCAAGAAGGAAAGTTTTTTCTTGTTCATATGAGAAGTTGCGTTGCAAAAAATGCGATAGTTTTGTTACAAGTAACCGCGCCCTCCGGGAAGGCGCTTCCTGTGCTGGAAGTGGTTCCAGCACCCAGCGTCCTTCTTCCTCGTGGCGAGGAGACCTAAGCGTGGGAAAGCGTCGGTTAAGACGCGCGAATCGAAGCAACTAGCTCTTGGGCAAACGTGTTCAGCCCAACAAACTTGTCGGAATGGCGACGCATTGCGTCCGTCCGAGCCTGCTGCTCATTGGGGTTATTCGCGACAGCCGCTAGCAGCCCAAAAGCCGGATAAAAACGAGCCTGGGTAAAAGTACCCATGTCATCAACCAGCCATTGGGAGTAGATGGACTCTTTCTTGGGGAAAAAGCTTTCGGAAGCGTTGCGAGAGATAATCTCACGGGGATATTTGAGAATATCCACGAAGGCATCTACCGCAGTCGCCTGAATCCGCCCGACCAACCGAGTGGTCATGTTGGCAAAAATTTTGGCTCCACCCGCACTATTGGCAATACTGATCGGCTCTTGGGCAGAAAGGATGACACGTACCCCGGCTTTAGCACCGTTGGCACACAAGCGTCCCACCAACTGAGAAATCGAGCCATATTCAAAAAGGATGGGACTCTCATCTATAAAGAAGATGCTCGCGGGAAATGCAAGCGCTCTACGCAGTGCTGCCGAGTAAGCACTCAAAGAAAGAACCGCTGCGTCTTCGTCGTTACTGAGATTCGCCAGTGCAAACACCAGTAGCTGAGAGTCAGCGCGGAACGTTGAAGGACGGCTGATAGACTTACCTACCCGCGAGGTGAGCCAGAAATTGAGGCGCAGCTTGATTTGCTGCATTGCCGTTTTAATGTCATCGCTGACTCCATCCATATGTAGGCGCTCGTAGGAGCAATAGCCCAAAAAGTCGTGCAGCGTAGGCATCGTGAGCCAAAACTCACTGCCAAATCCCCCAACAAATGCCTGAGCGTAGCGATCGCGAATCAGGTCATCGCTAAAGAAAGCGTCCACCGCCAGCGTCAGGATGCTTCGCACCGTATCGGAGAAAGCTCGCTCGGCGGCGGTATCGCCCCCCTTGGCACCGACCACCATCGTCATGAGGGCTTGGATGAGAAAATCCTTGTAGTCCTCAAGGCGCTCCTTTTGTTGGTCGGCGGGCAACATTGAAAGGTCGGGCAGCTCGAACAAATTGCTCGACTCTTTAGAAATGTTGAAATACGAACCGCGATCGCCCATAAAGTGGGTGTAATCGGTGAACGTACTAGACCCATCGGGCTTGGGATAGTCCATACAGACGACGGGCATCCCGTAAGCGAGAGCCTGGGTGAGAATCCCGGATGCGATAACGCTCTTACCGGAACGGGTAGTTCCAAAGAGCATCAAGTTTTTGTGTTTGGTGTAGAGGTCGATGAAAATAGGACTTCCACCCTCTGCCGCAATCAATTCCAATCCGGTCGAATCGGAGGTACGCGGCATCACAATTGGCATGAGTCCGGGAACTTCACCGTTCAAATAGGTCTGACGGCGATTAAAGGGCTTGGCTAAAAGCCGCTGCCAGCAGATGGGAAATGTCTGCATCCAGATGAGCCAGGGATATTCCTCTTCCCTCGCCACCCAAGCCGGACGCAAAAATAGAGACGAGAGATAATTGCAAGCATCGTCCAGGACGTTTTTCGACTTGCGGTGAACCAGGAAAACAACGCTTGTGTAGAAGGGAACGGCTCCCTCGTAAAGAG